>DUJK01000043.1 GCA_013329925.1 Candidatus Poseidoniaceae archaeon | reverse complement strand
TGCTCCAAGAGTCGAAGGCGATATTTGATTAGTATTCTCGCCAACCGTTGCCGCAATCTTTGCAGGTTAGCATTCTAGTTTCTGGTTCATCAGATGATCTGGTTTGTTCAAGATAAGCGTACACTTCGATACAATCACACTTAGGGCACATGTAAGTATTCTTGGTCAGGATTCCTTGCATCTTATCTGAATCTTTAATCACTTCATATTCACGCTTCTGGGATTTTGTTTCAGATTTGACATTAGATAGGTCAACATCCTCACCATCAGCGCCTTTAATGACTAATTTTGCCGGTCCAACATAACCACATTTGTAGTTTGTACAACTAATGTCTCCACTAGGACTTGGGAATGATAATGTTCCACATTTTGGGCAAAACATAGGCTACCCTAAAGAATCAATTACATTAATGTATGCAAACTACTGTAATCTTAAGGATTATTTGCTGTTAAAGCCGAAAATCACGATTAGTCATGTTTTATCAAAATTCTAGGCAAGCGTGAAAACCTCTAGCATTCTCCCATTAACCATGTGGCTTTGGTATGACTGGCAGGCAGCGGCTGTCGCAGACGATGAAGGAATCATTCACGACCAAGCAGTTTGGGACGGTTATTTTGACCAAAGAGCCTTAATCGAGCGATTGGATTGTATTGCTAATGGTGCTCTTACGCCTGAAGCCAAAATATTACAGGAACGATTTCCAGACGCTAAACCATTGATTCACGGTGATGGGCAATTACCAGATGCTGATTGGCCACTACCTTCAGGGGAAGCCCTAGAGGCCGTTGACAAGGCAGTAGCGGAGATGACACGTCAAGGTGTGGCAAGAGCTGCTGGTGACCCTGATAGACGATTGGAGCATTTACTTCGAGCGAGTGATGAAATGAGGTCTACTTACCTTACTATGGAAGCGAGACTTGTCGAATGGGTTGGCTTGTTTTTACCCGAGGTGCGATTTGGTAAAGACCGCACAAGTTTGCCAAAGAGGGTTGGCGAATCAGATTCCTTAGAGATGCTTGCTAAACATCTTGATGTGACAATGCCTGATGAGGGCCCATCTAAATCAGAATGGAAGTCACTGCGTGAATGGGGGGAATCAACTGGCACTTTCAAAGGTAAATTAGATCGCCTAGAAAATGCGATTAGAGAATTAACTGAACAGCATCTGCCATCCTTATCGATAATGCTCGGCCCACTACTGGCTGCTAGATTATGTGTTGAGGCTCATGGAAGAATGCGTCTAGCGCGTCTTCCTGCTGGAACCGTTCAAGTATTAGGTGCAGAAAAAGCATTTTTCCACCATCTAAAAACCGGTGCTGACCCACCTAAACACGGGCACATCTTCATGCATCCGTGGATTTCTCGCTCACCTCGCTGGGTAAGAGGAAAAATCGCCCGTACTATGGCGGCAAAGGCCAGTATAGCTGCTAAGATTGATGCCTTTGAAGGAACACCTTGGACTCAAGAAGATGTTGATTTAATCGATAATAGAGTTGAGGAAATCAAGGCAGCACATCCAAAACCCCCCCGACGAACTAGGTAGGTGTAAGTTTGGGCAACAAAGGTAGACGCTACGATATGCTTTCGTGGGCTATACGTCTAGAAGGCAGAGCACTATGGACGGAAAACGCCGATCCAGGGACTGCCACATACGGAGAATCATTGCGCCGTTTTGGCGGTATTGAATTTAGAAGATGGGACCCTAGTAGGTCCAAATTAGGTGCTGGAATAATGCGCACTCGGAGAGATAAATCACTACTTCTGCCTAAAGAAGGTTCAACAGTGCTGTACTTAGGTGCCGGCCACGGAACCTCAATCAGCCATTTACACGACCATTTGTGTGGAGAAGATAACGACCTTGGTGGCAGAATAATTGCGGTTGATTTAGCACCGAGATGTTTGCGAGATTTACTGCATTTGGCTAAAACAAGACCAGGCTTAGTACCAGTTTTAGGCGATGCTAGAAAGCATTCTGCTTGGGGTGTATTGCTGCCAAGGAAGGTGGATTGGCTGTTTCAAGATGTTGCGCAGTCCGGGCAAGTGGAAATTTTTATTGATGCCTGTCGCCGCTTTCTTAGCCTTGATGGAATTGGTTTGCTCTCCTTGAAAGCAGCTAGTGAAAGATGGACTGGCGAGGGTGAGGATGCCTTATTCGCCAAAGTAGAGATGCAGTTATCTAAGTCAGGCTTTGTAGTCGAAGAGCGTATAGAACTGACCGGTTATGAAGACAACCATGTTCTTTTTGTGACTCGTCGTGTTGAGTAGATCATGCCCGAACTGCCAGAGGTCGAAACCGTCCGTACGGGACTAGAAAAAGCGTGGCTTGGCAGGACGATTAGCAAAGTTATTCTGCGTCGTCCAAATCTCCGTTATCCGTTTCCCGAAGACTTTGAAAAGCAATTGGTTGGGCAGAAAATAGTTGCTATTAGACGTCGTGCTAAATATTTGTTAATTGATACCGATGGCGATTTAGTCTTCCTTTCTCATCTGGGAATGTCGGGTAAATACACCATCTTTGATGCACAAAAAGTAAGTCAGTATGATCTTGACATTCCCGATAGTAAGTCAGCATTTGGTGCGATGTCTGGCTTTGATGGTCGTCACGATCATATGGAGATACGCTTTGACGATGGCTCCGTTTCAGTTTATACCGATCCAAGGCGGTTTGGTATCGTTAAATTATTTCATCGAGCTGAAGAGACTATACAGCCGTTACTTGAGGTTCTAGGACCTGAGCCATTTGACGACTGGAATGCCCAAATTGCAGCGGACCGTTGTCGAGGTAAACGTTCACCGATCAAAACCACATTACTAGACCAGCGCTTTGTGGTTGGAGTTGGTAATATCTATGCTTGTGAGGCGCTACATACTGCGGGAATTGCTCCAACTAAACTAGCTGCTCAATTGGTAACTAAAGCTGGTAAACCAACCAAAGGCCTAGAAAAGTTAGTTGAGGAAGTAAAAATGGTGCTCAAAAGGGCTATTGCTGCGGGTGGCTCAACGCTGAATGACTTTGCCGATGTTGAGGGTAATCTAGGTTACTTCTCACATCATTTCACTATTTATGGGCGCGAAGATGAGCCTTGTCTAAAGGAAGGCTGCGGTGGTACAGTCGAGCGAATTGTACAATCTAATCGCTCAACTTTTTGGTGCCCGAGGTGCCAAAAGTGATTACAGCATAGAGTATGATACCGAAGCGGCAAAGAACCACAATGCAACAGCAGTTATTCGGTAAATCAATTTTCCACGTATCCGTAACCAATCTACAGCACCAGTTCCAGTAAGGGCTAATGCGACAATTAGATACCAACCCATGTCGATGCTCATGCCGAGCAAACCAATGGCTAACTTAGTGCCCATCCCCATTCCTGGTTCCAATACTTGTGCTAAGATGGCTACCAAAAACAAGGCAATCTTTGGATTAAAAAAGGCGATAGCAAATCCTTCCATGAATCCTTGCCGTTTGACTTTAGTATCCTCAACCTGACTATCTTCATCAAGATTAACCTCATCATTCCACATTAGGTAGCCGTACCAGATAAGTAGGCCAACGCCAATTAATTGTAAAATAAAGAATACATCAGGGGCATTTTCCAGCAGCACAATCAGGCCAAATACGGCACTGCCAGCGTATATTCCAAAGCCAATACCGTGGCCAATTGCACAAGCAACACCTTGCTTTCTTCCACCAATGATGGTATTTCTAATCACTACCATGACGCTCGGGCCAGGGGAGATTGCACCTAGGAAAAAGAAGGTTCCTGCGGCAAATATTGCCTCCCATGCTAAACCCTCCATGTGGCGTGGAGGAGGGTGATTGAATCAAGACTTCCGGTTAGAAGCCGTAAAGCATGAAGGTTCCACGACCTTCTTGCAAACGCAGTGCCGTTTCCAGAGAAGCACGCATAATGTCATTACGGATTTCGATTTGACTTCTTACTCGTTCTAATGCCCTCTCAAAAGTTTCCTTTGGAGGTGCCTTTACAGCAGGTTTGTGGGGTAGTTTCTCCATGAACTA
>DUJK01000065.1 GCA_013329925.1 Candidatus Poseidoniaceae archaeon | reverse complement strand
ATCGATCACATTGCAGTGAGAAATTTGGGAGTAGGTTTCTACATTGCTGAAATTGCTGACAACCCTAGAGAGCGCGCTGATGACGGATTAGCGAATCTATCTGCGAACCAACTTGATGAACCTGACGACCTTCTTCCACTCAGTAAAGGCGATATACCGGTTGACATATGTGTAGCGACTGGCTTTGATTATTCACTCGATGAAGACGTTTCTCATGTCATGTACAGGATTGTAAAACCCAGTCGCGCTCAAAGTGACTACGGTCCTAGAGAGTGGTCAACTACTGCTTGGTCAAAGGCTCCGTTTGAAGTAGATTCTAGTGACTCATGTACTCTGGGCAACGGAGACAATGGTACAGTTTTAACTTCAAGCCTACCTATCCCTGACAATATTGCTGGAGAAGTACACTACAAGGCGATGCTAGGTACATTAAGCGGAGGTAATTTGTACCTATTTCCGTCAAACGGAGAATATTTTGTCTTAGAACTTGACTATCGTGCAGATTACGGTGGTTTGTTTGGGGCCCTATTCATGTTCTTTATCGTAGCTGGATTTGTTTGGGGTGGATTAGCAGTTTGTTTGCGCATGATGCTAGTCGATGAGAACGAGAAGGAATTCGCTGATGCTGTCTTGGAGGACGGCGGTTAAGCCGAGGTGATCCCATGGCTCAATCAGATCAGTTTAACGGCCGCTTAGGTCTTATTTTTGCATCAATTGGAGCAGCTATTGGAACTGGAAACATTTGGCGATTCCCAAGAATGGTTGGCGCTAATGGTGGCGGAACGTTCCTAATCCCTTGGCTAATTTTCTTGTTTGCTTGGTCAATACCACTGGTAATTGCCGAGTTTGCTATGGGTAAGCGAAGTCGTACTGGTACGATTGGTACTTTCAGAATATTTGCCGGTAAGAAATTCGCTTGGATGGGTCTGTGGACTGCATGGATTTCCACAGCAATTGGATTTTATTATGCCATTGTTGCCGGCTGGACTATCAAATATTTCCAACTTGGAATTTCTGGTGGACTAACTGGTGAAGGAGTTGATACCACTGAGGTATGGAACTCTTTCTTACAATCTCCAGGCCAAGTAATATTTTTCCAATTCATCGTAATTTGTCTTACTTTGGCTGCTATATGGAAAGGTGCTAAGGCGATTGAAAAAGTCAACGTAGTGTTGATGATTTCCCTGTTTATCCTACTATTTATGTCACTATTCCTTTCGTTGTGGATGGACTTTGAAGACGGGACTTTAGATGGTGCTATATTCATGTTCTCGATTGATCCTGATTTACTGTTTGAGCCTGAAATATGGATTAATGCCTTATCGCAATCTGCATGGTCCTGTTCTGCTGGAATGGGTATGGCAATCACTTATGCGGTATACATGAGAAAAGACGAGGATACAGTTCTCAATGCATTTACTATGGGACTTGCCAACAACAGCATTTCCATCATTGCTGGACTTGCAGTACTGTCCTCGATTTTCGCAGTTAGCAGCGACCCACTGGCAACCGTAACTGGCGGTTCATCAGCAATTACCTTCCTTGCACTTCCAGAAGTATTCGCTCAAGCACCAGGTGGCTCAATTGGGCCATTTGTTATGATGGCAGGATTCTTCCTTGCGTTATCATTTGCGGCTCTTACATCGATGATCTCAACCGTTGAATTATGTGTAAGAAACTTCGTTGACCATGGTTACAACCGTGAGCGCTCAGTAGCAATCACAGGTCTTGCTTTGTTCATCTTCGGTCTGCCATCAGCAGTAGTGTGGATCAAACTTGATTCAGCAGGAGTCGCATTCCCTGAGTTCTTGGAAGTTCAAGACCACATTTGGGGTTACGGATTGATGTTCTCAGGATTATTTATCGCCTTCTCAATTTGGAAGTATGGTTATCTACGCTGGAAGTCACAAGTGGCAGCAGGTGAAGCACCTGGTGGTTTCAAAGGTTACTTGGGAGTAGGAGTCTCAGCATTCCGTGACGATTTCATCAATACTGGTGACAATGATATCGTTGTAGGCAGATGGTGGGATATTCTGTTGTATGTCGCGTTCCCGATATTGTTTACTGTTCTGATGGTGTCTTATTTCAGCGATATGATCGCTAATACCCCAGATGTTTGGAATCCAGGTAATCCCAAAGGGCTGGGAATAATCCTTGCCTTTTGGGGAGTTGTTGCGATATCATTCATTTTCATGAACAAGTATCTAATTCAGCGACCAATCTTTAGAAATATCCCAGAGGGTGCTGATGCAGACATTTCTACCTTGCCTGGTGGCCAAGATGACAAGGTTCACCAACTTGGTGACTTAGTTCCTGGCTTCGAGCATTTAGCATCAGAGGATGCGGTATTTGAAGCCGAAGTAGTTTGATTGGGTGGAGGATGGTTGAGGTGTCTAACCTCGTTACCACCCTAATTACCGGTCTACTTGCATCTATTGCATTTCTATTTCTGGTGTACTGCTTTTGGAAATTATATGACCGACCAAGTCGCCGTCAAATCGAAGTGTTGGAAGAGAAGCGTGAAAAATTCAAAGAGACCAAAATGTGGCAAGCAGTTGAGGCTGAAATGGCGGCTGAACGTGAGCATGCTGAGGCACTAGCCATAATTCAACGGCAAAAGGCGGAAGAGCGAGCCAGAGCCATGCCTCCAGCCGCTCAATTGACCAAGAATGCGCTGGCTGCTCTTGATGCCCCAACAGAAGGAGAAGCCTTCCTCGAACGCTTTAAGCCCAAAGAAAATGCAATCGAAGAGGTTGCTGTGAAAGAACTTCTTGAGACGGAAATAATTGATGATAGCGATGTACTGTTAGCCCCAGAGTTAGTCGAGGTTCGTCAAGATGCTGGCTTAGCAGAGAATGAAATCCTCGAACAGTTGCTAGATGATGATGAAGCAGTTGGTCATGAGGCTTCAAGCGAAACTGAAATTGAAGAGTCCGCCGAGCCAGAAAGCGAAACACAGGAAGCAACCCCAAACAGCGAACAAGACGCTTTGGATGATGAGGATGTTAAGTGGCAAGGTAAGGATGAACAAGCCGATGATGATACATGGGCAGTGGGCTGGTAAATCATGTTGTTTGGCTGAATCCTTGCGAAGAGGTCATGAACAATCACCTTGTGGATTTACTCATGGTGCAACGCCCACGCGGTACTCGAGACTTCACCCCTAAGGTGATGAATCGCCGTCTTGCGTTCGAGCAATTGCTTGAGGAATGTGCTAGGCGTAGTGGTTTCAAGCGCATTCAAACTCCAGTATTTGAATCACTGGATTTGTTTACCGCAAAATCTGGTCCAGGAGTAATTTCCCAACTCTATGCTTTTGAGGATAAAGGTGGCAGAAATTTGACCTTACGGCCAGAATTAACTGCACCAGCAATGCGCATGATTGCTGAAGAAATGCGTAATGATACCAAACCGCTTCGAGTGTCATATTATGGTCAATGTTATCGCTATGAAGAGTTCAAGAAAGGCAGGTATCGAGAATTTTTCCAATATGGAGTTGAACTCATTGGGGCGACTGGCCCGCTAGCTGAGGCTGAAGTAATCGCTTTAGCCATCAATATGCTAACCGATTGTGGTCTAGAAGACTGGCAAATTAGAATCGGGCATGTTGGGATCTTGAAAAATGCCCTGAGTGGCCTTGGACTTTCCATGGCTACTCCAGCAGGAGCCAGTGAGCCACCGGTGGCCAGTGCTATGCGACTGTTAGACAAAGGTGATGATAATGGTCTAGCCAAACTATTGCAAGATAATGGCATTCCAGCAGAAAATGCGGCACCTCTTCGACAGTTAGCAGACTTATCAGGCGGCGCTGAAACACTTGGTCCAGCCCGAGAAATCCTGTCTTCACTGGAAGGTGTTTCGCTTGAAGCACTTGACGATTTAGCTACTACGCTCAGTGCAGTGGCGGCATTAGCACCAGCACCACCATCACTAGCAGTTGACCTTACAGTTGCTCGCGGCTTAGATTATTACACTGGAATGGTGTTTGAGGTAATTGTCCCTGAGATGGGTGGTGAAGGACAGGTGCTTGGCGGCGGGTCTTACAAATTACTACATTTGTTTGGCTTGCCTGACTTAGACCCATGTTGTGGTTTTGGCTTAGGTTTTGACCGCGTTCTTTTGGCTTTAGAAGCACAGGCAGAACGCCAGTCGCGCACAGAGGTTGTGCCAGGTGAAGATGATGGCAAGGGTTTGATTGCGGTTATTCCATTCAATATTGATGTAGGAGAAATACTGCCAATAGTTGGTGGCCTGCGTAGTAGTGGTCAGCGAGTTGAGTTAGAATTACGTGGTCGTAAGATTGGCAAAGCCTTTGGTTGGGC
>DUJK01000111.1:17853-20201 GCA_013329925.1 Candidatus Poseidoniaceae archaeon | reverse complement strand
AAGAATCTGGTTAGGCACTTTAGAAAATATGGCTTCATGAAGAAGGTTTACGAAACCACCAGAGAATTTGAAGCGGCGGTACGCAAAGCCTTCGATATGGTGCCAAGTGAACAACTAGACGCATTCTTGACAATCTTTGAGGAAGCAAGATATTCAGATCACACTATTGATGCAAGCCATCGAGATAGAGCTGTTGCTACCCTTGGAATGATTCTGCAGTCATTGACTGTGGCACTTGGAGAAGGAATGGTCGTCAAGCGTTTTGAGGATGTCAACCTGTATGATAACCAAACCAAAGCAGGCGAGTTTGTCGCTGCTGATGGCTCTGTTAGACAAGCAGGAATTGTTGACGGTCAGGATTCAAACTTTAAGATTTGAAATTAACCAATTGATTCGGATTTATTCCGAACCTTCAAGGTGCTTACCCGCTGTGGCTAGGCCATGGAAGACTGGAAGACGCTAATTGACCAAGCCATGCAAAAGGAAACATCAGACCTTATCTCTGCTCATGCAACATATGGGCAAGCAGTAAGAGTTGCTCTTAGTGAAGCACAAATGCTCCTAGGGGATCTTGAAGCAGCACAAATCATCGAATCGATTTACGGTGCTCTAGTAGCGTATTCTCAGCAGGTAATGTTGAGAATGAAAGCAGAAGACCCTGAGGTTGGTGGAGTAGACCATGCATTCCGTGCGGGACAGGCATACGGCGTAAGCTGTGTACTAAACCACCTCATCGATCAACTAACCGATGTTGTTGGAACAACGGCTTTAGGTGCTTTAGATGACTTTTCTGATACGCTGCATGATGAAATCATCATCCAAGGCAGAGCCGCAGGTTTGACAGTAGAATTGCTTGATGCTAAAGGCGAAATTTTGCTTGAATAGATGCTCTAACAGGCGCGATATTCGCGTCTTTTGACAACCGCTTCGCGTCGGTGCTTTGATAATGGGTTGGCGAGTCGCAGGGTTGCTTCAAAGCATCGAGGGAGTCAAATGAGTAACCCAAATAGTAAGACAAACGCACAGTTGATTGATGTCATCAATCAACTGAAAGCCCAGTCTCGCGATACCGGTTCCGCTGTTTGGCGAGATGTGGCCATGCGTCTTTCTAAGAGCCGTAAGAACTGGGCCCAACCAAACCTAAGCAGAGTAAGCCGCCACGCCCCAGAGGGTGCAACAATCCTCGTGCCTGGTAAGCTACTTGGCAGTGGTGAGGTTTCCAGTAACCACACGATCGCCGCCTACAGTGTGAGCACCGGTGCTCGTGAGAAGATAGAAGCCGCTGGTGGTCGAGTGATGACCTATGGCGAGCTTATGAACGAAAACCCATCAGGATCGGGGGTTGTTATTCTTGGATGAAACAACCTACGTATTTGATGCGGATGGCTTAGTACTAGGCCGCTTAGCATCTGCAGCTGCAGACCTACTAATCAAAGCAGCTAGAGATCATAGAGACGATAAAGTCGTAATAGTCAATGCAGAAAAAGCAATCGTAACCGGTAGTAAAGTTTCAGTGTTTAACAAATACCAGGAAAAGTATAAGTTAAATCATGCAAGAAAGGGACCATTCTTCCCAAGAATGCCTGATATGATTCTAAAGCGTTCGGTAAGAGGTATGCTGCCTTACCAAAGTAAGAGTAGTGGACGCAGAGCCTTACGCAATCTAAGAGTAGAAATCGGTTGTCCAAGTCATTTGTCGGGAGATCTTCCAGATGGACATCAACAGGGCGACGTTAGTAAAATCAGCAAGGCTGCATCACAAAGCTTTGTTTCACTTGGTGAAATTAGCCATAACCTTGGCGCACCAAGCCACAGATGGACTGGAGGTGACCAGTGATGGCAAAGAAAAAGAAAAAGGCAGTAGAATCTTCTGGAAAGAGAAAGACCGCAATTGCTCGTGCTTCAGTTAAGGCTGGTAAGGGCAGAGTAAGAGTCAACAGTGAACCTATTGAAATTCTTCAACCTTCTTTGGCCAGAAGAAAAGCAATGGAGCCACTAATCATTGCTGATGCAATGAATCGTTTGGCTAAAGTTGACATTAATATCACGACTACCGGTGGAGGAATCATGGGCCAAACTGACGCAATTAGAACCGCTATTGCCAGAGGTCTTGTATTCTACAACGGTGGGGCTGAAGGGACTGATGAAGAGCTAAGAGATGAATACTTGAGATTCGATCGTAGCCTTTTAGTTAACGACCCTAGAAGAAAAGAAGCAAAGCATCAACTTGGACGTGGTGCGCGTAGAAAGAAACAAAAGTCCTATCGATGAGGTGAAAATATGATAATTCCAGTAAGATGTTTCAGTTGTGGTATCGTTGTGGCACATAAGTGGGAAGAATTCAACGA
>DUJK01000111.1:0-17482 GCA_013329925.1 Candidatus Poseidoniaceae archaeon | reverse complement strand
TCCAGATATTGTTGCAGAAGAATGTATGTTGGGCACTTAGACCTTATTCATGAGGTTGCTCCGTTCAGTCAACAATCTGGCAATTAGACACAATCGGGCCCGTGGGTTAGCTTGGCCTATACTTGGCGGCTGGGGGCCGTCAGACCCCGGTTCAAATCCGGGCGGGCCCACCAACAAATCTATTTTTGAAATTCATATCTAGATTGCTAAATTCGTACTAGAAGCCTTTGGTTTGATATGTGTTAGCGGCAAAGGATGTAATATGCGACAAAGGGTTTTGGTGCCGCTCACAATTGTCGCTTTACTGCTAATTTCAATAGCACCATTATCGGCATCATCAACAGAGACCGTAATTACTAACGACATTACTTGGACAGAAAACCAAATATTGTCTGGTAATATTACCATTGCTCAAGGCGCATCTTTGACTATTTCGCCCGGAGTTATTGTAGACGGTGGTGACGGCTACAGAATTGAGATTGCCGGCACTCTAAATGCTCAAGGAACCCACTTTTTCTCCAGTGCTCCACCCCAATCACCAACCTCCCATGGAGTCGGTCTTTGGCAAGGGCTTGTCATAACCTCCACAGGTACAGCAATTCTTGAGGATGTAATTATCGAAAACTCAAACGCTGGCATCCGTTCAGCCGGCGCTTTAACGATTGAAAATCTCACTGTGATAGACTCCTATATCGGGATTAAAAATTTGGGCACATGCCATATTAATCAATTTAATACAGAGGCAATCGACAATGAGGCGATATTGAATAGTGGCACATTAAACCTCAATAATGGTTCAATTAATAATTCAGCGATTGGTATAAGCTCAACCGGCTCTGCTACTATCGAAGATAGTGGATTCTTTAACGTCGGCGTTGCGATAACTGCTAGTTATGGAGATTTAACCGCCAACAATATCACTATGAACGCTGCATCAGTTGGCTTAGCAACAAATTCCGGTGTACAATTTCAAGCTGGCCAAATACAAGCAAACAATGTTACATTACTTGCCGATTTGTCAAATGCTGATCATTTTATTCTTGATGACGTACAAGCAGATGGCAATCAATTACTGAAATCAAACAGTGCCACAGGGGTTCGAATTAACAATGTGGATTTTACTGGGTCTGTGGATACAAACCTCCCGGTAATTGAACAAGATTGTGACGGTAACTGCAGTATCCAAAACGTTAGCATAGCAGATTCTAGGTATGGTATTTCGTTAACAGGTCTAGGTAATCACCAGATTATTGCTTCTACGATTTTTGGGCAACAATATGCATTACGTTCTTCAGAAGAAGGGAATTTGTTGATCAATAATTCCTCCTTTGCCTCTGATGAAGCAGGAATAGTAACCAGGAATACAAATACCGAAATTATCGGTGACGTGCTCTCTTCCACTACCAGCCGCCAATCAATTGCCGTTGACATTATTGGAGGTAATCATAATTGGGAGAACTTGGCCACCGCTAAGTCTTATGATTCAGGCGATTACAATTCTATTGGCTGTAAGGTTTGGTACGCTACAATAACTGCTTTTAACCTTCAAACTGGTAACTTTTCAACCGGAGTACTAGTTCAGGAAAGCCACTTAACAGCCCAATCGATTGCTTCGATAGGTGGTCAAAACTATGGGATAAAGCTAGTTGAAGGTCAATTATTAGTAAACCATCTAGAGACAAAATTTCAGAGTAAAGGGCTACTAATGGGCCAGACTTCTCATTCAACAATATACCATTGGGCAGCTGAATTACATGATATCTCCCTAGATGTTGAGGAATTTTCTGAAGCTTATGTATTAGATTTAGTTACAATAAATTCGAATCCGGCTTTCAGTGATGCTGTTGGAGATGGAGCCCTATACTATGGTTCAACAGGTAGTTTAGCCATTAGCACCTCGATAAGCGCTGAATTCCTACTTACTGAGATAGAAATTACTGATATGTCAGGAAGTCCTATTCAAGCGGAAGTTATTGCAAACACTTTTCAAATGGCAAGCGATGAAAACGGTGAAGTTTTAGTTCCGTTATTCTCTCATGGCTCGACAGTAACTGCTAGTATCTATGGAACAGGAGTTAGTAAATCCTTGAATGGTGGTGTGGCGGGTCAATCGATTCAAGTCCCAGTCGTTCCATCGGGTGATTGGATTATATCATCAAATACTGCTATTACAATTCAATCGGATACTGGATTGCAAGAACTTACTGGTAATCTGATCTTGGAGGATAACGCAGTGCTGTTAATTGATAATACTGAACTTGTCATGCAGACAGGAGCAACAATCTCAATTAGTGATAATGCCAGCATAATTGGCATAAATGCAGCGATTAACTCGGACACAATTTCAATCACCGATTCGGGCCGTATATCCGGCTTTGATAATCAACAATCAGCAACGGTTAATGGCAATGTCGCTTGGTCTTGCGATGGTGAAATAGCAACACAATCACTCATTCTCAATTTTGATTTATCCCTTTCTTCAAACTGCCATTTACAAGTAGAAAATGGTGAGATCAATGGTCAAGTCACAGTACCTAATACATCATCACTAAATGTTACATCATCCCTTTACATCTCGGTTATTGATCGTGGCAATCCATTGCCCAACGCCTTGCTTGATTACCAAGGGGTATCTTACGCAACCAATCAATCGGGAGAAGTAATCATTCAAGCTGTTGCACGTTTAATCGACGGTCAGCAAGACTATACTGGTTCGGATGAGAGTATTTTGCTATCGTTTAATAGTTTCAATCAAGTGATATCCTGGGACACAAGTAAATCCAAGTCGCACCAGTTTACTGTCTCGCAAATCGAGGTTAATGAGATCGATTTGGCAGATGTTATACTAGATTCAGTCTGGAGCCCATATTACCTTGATAGCGATTGGATAATCCCATCAGGGCATTCTTTAACCATCTCTAGCGATGTTGTTTTACGAGTTGCAGATGGCTTCAGTATTACTGTTGAAGGTATGCTTAGGGCGAGTCAAGCAACTATTACCTCAACAGGATTTGGAGACCGCTGGGCAGGAGTTATTCTTGGCCAATCTGAAGATTCGACAATAGAACTTACTGGTTCAAACATCTTAGAAGCCTCCCCAGCAGTTTTGATAGCTAATTCTGGTACCTTTGAGGGAGACGACCTTGTCTTTGCTCGTTCTCTTTCAACCGAACCGCTGATCACCTTTTCTTCTAGTGCGAATGCATCCTTTAGCCTCACTAATTCACAATTGAGTGACGCAGGTAGCGGTTGTATTGAGACAAACCAAGCACCAGAAATCACGCTGACTCTTGTTGATATCTCATTGGAGAGATGCGGAGGCCCAGCAATTAGAGCCAGTCAAACCAATCTAGCACTGAGTAACATAACAGTTGGTAGCGGGTCTTCGGATGGCTTAGTGCTAACTAGTGTGACTGGTGAACTGACTGGATTATTTGGCACAGATTTTGACGGCGCTGGAAGTTTATTGAAATTAGACTATATCAATGATCAATTCATTGTCAAAAATGTAACCGGCAATGTGGGGCAATCGCCTGCTATTACCGGCTCCTATAACCGAGCAATAAATCTCCAAGACGTAGAATTAACCGGCGCACCAGGCATTGATTTTGATTACAGTTCAGGTATTTTATCAGATATCACTCTAAATGGTGAAGGTATTGGAACAGGACTAATCAGCCATCATGGTAGGTTTTCTGATAATATTGTGCTTTCAAATGTCAAAATTACTGGATATAATGTAGGGGTTGATCTACATGCAGATGACGTAGATGCAGTTTCTAGACTATCTATTGAAAATTCCATTATTGATTGTTCAACAGCTATTTCCGTTGAGAATTATCCTTTATCTGTGCTTGCTACCTCGATAATTGGCTTAATAGAATTTAGTGGGGCAACAAACCTGCAGATGTACGATATTATGTTTGATATTAAGGAAAATATCTCACTTTGGGATGGAGCGACAGCTGAAATTTTTGAATCTGTTAACCTTGTTTCTAAACTTGATACTGTGGTAAAAGTTGGTGATTATGATTTACAAGCAAACTATTCGGATGGCTCTATAATCTCTTCTTTAGTAAGCGGTATGGCGCCTTCAATCAACATAATGACCTACACATTAGACGCTTTAGGGGGCGAGAAATCACTAGCCTCGCTTACAGTAAATGCTGAATCAATTGGTCATCCAATTCAAACTACAACGCTTGATGATTTAATGACAGAAGACTTGTTTGAAGCAATAACCTTCGACCTGCAAATCAATGCTGCACCACAATTTACCATCTATTCACCAGATTTGATTATGCAACAAACAGAGTTCTCATCAATAATTAATGCTACAGACGATTTAGATTTACCAACAGAGTTGACTTACACATGGACAATATTTGATGATGGGGGCAATCAAATTTACCGTCACACATCTACTAATTCATCTCATCCAATGATTATTAATTCTCCAGGCAGCCACATATTACAAGTCACGGTAGCCGATAAACTGGGTGCACAATCTGAGAAATTAGTTCAATTAGAAGTTGAATTGCTTGATTCAGATCAAGATTTCACCCAGTCTTGTGATGAAAGTAATTGGTTTGATTTGGCAAATAGTCGCTCCTGTGGACCGGATGTGTATGATGATGATGATGATAACGATGGCTTTATTGATTCACGAGATAAATGGCCACTTGATCCATGTGTTTGGCAGGATACCGATAATGATGGAGCCCCAGATAACATAAATTGTCCAGATGGTAAAACTACTGATTTATTCGAAGATCAAGATGATGATGGTGATGGTACACCGGATGTTCTTGAGGGAAAATCAAGCAATAATGATGGTTTTGACTCAGTGACAATTATTTTGCTAGTATTGATTTTAGTAGTTATTGTACTGTTCATCGGTCGCATGAGAAAAGGTATGCAGGGATGATTTAGATGACAATCATAGATCTTCCATCATCAAACACATTCGCTATTTTTGTAATTGGCCTACTTGCATCGATTGTACTTTGGGATGCATTTTGGCTAACTAAACAAAAACGCGACATACCAAAACTAGGCGATTTACCTAATGGTGGATTTGCTTGGGCCAGTGAAGGCCCTCAAGAAGTAATCCGGCAATGGGGGAACTTGTTTTCCATGGCCGCAATGATGAGTTTACCTTGGGCGCTAATATCGTTATCAAATACCTCGATAATTTATGGCATCATCTGGGATGTACTATTATCCTTGCATATTATTTATTTGTTGATTCCAAAACGATACGCTGTTACATCTACTCATTTATTTGCCGATGGGCAAAGATATGAATGGAAAAAATTACGTTTGTCAAAGCGTCAACCCAAGCGTAGAATAATGCTACTTCGTAAGGGATGGGGCGTTTTTGGCCCACTTCCAGTTGGTGGCAAATACCATGATTTGGAACAAGCAAAGCAATTTATGGCGACGGTTTATCAAAAAAATCTAGAGCAAGAATGACCGTTATGACCAATAGGCGAATTCTATTGGGAACGCCATGGAATGGACTAGAAGCAATGAAGACTTGTTGGTAAGGATTGATCCCGGAGAGGAAATTCACGCCTCTTTGCAGAAGCTTGCTGAAGAAGTAGGCTTCAATGCTGCAGCAATTACCAGTGGTATTGGGCGGACCCGACATAATATCTATGGTTACATGAACAACGAAGGGATTTACATTAAGAGGGAACTTGAAAATCCTTCAGAACTGGTCAGTCTATCAGGCAATATTGCCCGAACTCAAGACGGAAAACCCTTCACCCACATCCATTGTTGTTGGTCAGATGACGACAATACAGTTCATGCAGGACATATGTTTTCCTCAACTATTGCTGTAGTTGCTGAAATACACTTAAGGATAATGTCAAAGGCCGTAATGACTCGTTGTCCATTGGCAGATGTACAGCTGCTTGGATTACAATTTTCGTGATATTCAAAGCCTATGACTTGGGTGCATAACCATGGCCGACAAGCAGAGAATCGAGGAACTCTCTGCGGCAGTTCGCTATCATCGAGAATTGTACTATAATCACTCAGCTCCAGAGATTTCAGATGCTGATTTTGATAAGTTGTGGGACGAGCTGAAATTACTAGACCCTAACAATTCTGTTTTACATGAAGTTGGCCCAGAACCGCTGCCAGGAACAGAAAAAGTAGAACACATGTTTCCAATGAGGTCGCTAGATAAGGGGACTACAGACGAAGACATAACCCACTTTGTAACACAATCAACATTTGGCGGTAAGCGATACCTTGCTCAACCAAAATTAGACGGTTCTGCCTTATCATTAGAGTACGTTGCTGGTAACCTGCACCGAGCAGCAACAAGAGGGAGTGGAGAAAAAGGTGAAGATGTCACACTAAATGCTAAGTTAGTTGCCAACATTCCACTACGACTTAACGTTGCTGCGGATTGTCATGTGCGTGGTGAAGTAGTTATGCCATTGGCAACATTTGAGCAAAAATATCGTGATGTTTCACCAAATCCACGCAATCTGTGTTCAGGCGCTTTGCGTCAAAAACACGGTGATGGTAAGGCAGATGCTGCCGATTTGGTGTTTTGTGCTTATGATGTCAAGTTCGTTAATGAGCCGCCAACAGCGAATCATGATAGTGAATTGCTGGCTTGGTTGCAGAAAGCCGGTATAGAGCCAGCACCTTGGACAATCTTCGAATCAGATTCACCTCAAAAGGCAATGATCAAACATACTAGAGAATGGTCTACTAAGCGGAGTGACTTTGAATTTGAAATAGATGGAATTGTCTTCAAACTGGATAATCTTCAGCAAAGGGAAAATCTCGGTATGACCGCCCATCATCCACGCTGGGCATTAGCATGGAAATTTCCACCAGAGGAAGCAACCTCGGTACTGCTCAGCGTTGATTGGCAAACTGGCAGAACCGGCAATGTAACCCCAGTGGCAAGAATTGCCCCACAAAGTGTTGGAGGAGTGACTGTAGAAAACACAACTTTGCACAACCCAGGGGAAGTTGCAAGGCTTGGGGTGAAAATTGGTGATAAGATTCTTATCGTCCGACGCGGTGATGTTATCCCTAAAATTGAACACAGCCTCGGTCGGGCCAAACAGGAGGATCTAGCAGATCGCTATCATGCAGATGGCACGCAATTTCAGCACGCACTTCCCGAAGAGTGCGAAATCACCATTCCGCAAATTTGCCCTTCCTGCGATTCAACCCTAATTGTTGAAGGAGCCTTTCTAAAATGTTACAATATGCTTTGCGAGGCACGAACTAGTCGGTCAATCCTCTATTGGTGTCGAGCCTTAGAGATGGACGGTATTGGTGAGAAATTGGTTGAACAATTACTCGAAGCAGATATGATTTCATCTATTTCAGGCCTCTATGAATTAACCAGTCAAGGTTTGACTCGCCTTGAGCGGATGGGCGAAAAATCTGCGCAAAATGTTCTCTCAGAATTAGCTCGGACCAAAAAAATGCCTCTGGGTAGATTCATCCACGCACTTGGCCTTCCAGGTATCGGACCAGAACTGGCTTCCCTATTCGCTAGCCATGTCAAGACGCTTGAGGGAATGTTAGACTGGTTAAGCAGAGCCCATGCAAAATTGGGTGACGATGACTATGGTCCAGAACTTGATGAAAGTGGGAAACCACACAAATCAAATATCGCTATTCGAGGGCTTTGTGAGCATGATGGGATTGGCGAAAAAGTTGCCATACAGGTCCGTGATGGCTTAGAACTCCGCCGAGTTCTAATTCATGAGTTATCATCTCATTTAGTATTGGATGAGGAACCAGTTACAGTTTCTAGTGGTAAGTTTGATGGCATGACGTTTTGTATAACTGGTACATTAACTCAGCCACGTAAGGTCATCCAATTGATGGTAAAAGCCGCGGGCGGTAAGGTGGTCGGTTCGATTTCTGCCAAACTTGACGTTTTGATTGCCGGTGAAAATGCCGGCACTAAACTAACAAAAGCTGAGAGCCTAGGGCTTACTGTTTGGGATGAAGACTCATTGAACCAAGCACTCAAAGACTCTACCCAATCAAGAGAATTGAGTGATGCCCCACAAACCTCTTCGCCCAAGCAACCTCAAAGGTCACTACTTGACTTCTAACTGGTATTTGTTTATGCAATCATCCGTAAATGTTCAATAGTTCGATGATATAGTAACATTATGAGTCAGCGCGGAGTAATTGTTGCAGTTACGCTGGCAACACTCCTATTACTTGTTCCGGCAATTCAAGGCTATTCGGGAGGAGTTTACAACCAAGCATCCGGCTGTGGTTGCCATTCTGGTTCAACCGCTCCTGCAGCCACCGTATCAATTTCCGGATTACCGACCTCCTATGATGCTAACAACTTGTATCAAGTTACAGTTTCAGTAAGCGGTGGAGTCGCCGGTTCTAGTGGCGGATTTTCACTAGAAGTCGATAAAGGGACCTTAAGCACCGGAATTGGAATAATGGCGGTCAAGGTAAATAGTCAAGGCAATAGCGCCACTCACACAATTACCGGCAGCAGTTACCGTTCTTGGAGTTTTGAATGGACTTCACCCCCAGCAGGTGGGGGCACTGCCAATTTTGAGGTAGCAGGAATGACCACGAACGGTAATGGGAATAATAATGGCGATCGTTGGGTTACTGATTTAGTTCAAGTTCCTGAAAATATACCACCCAACAATCCGCCGTCTGCATCTAATGTATTGCTATCTCCAAGCAATGCAAAAACCACAGACTCTCTAACCCTCAGCTATTCATACAGCGATTCCGACAATGATCCTGAGTCAGGTAGTGAAATAACTTGGTATCGCGATTCTCAAGCATTACCTTCTGGTACAATAACAGGGTTGACTGTACCGCCAAGTCAAACAACAAAAGGTCAAGATTGGTATGCTACAGTTCGACCTAGTGACGGGGCTGATTATGGCACACTACAAACCAGTAATACAGTAACAATTCAAAATACCCCCCCTACTCTAAATGCTCCAGCAATAAACCCTTCCACACCAGATGAATCTGAAGACCTAACAGTCTCGTACAGTGTATCAGATGATGACCAAGATAGCTTGACTATCGAGATTCACTGGTACCTAGATGGAGTGCTTGTTACAGAGTTCAATAATGATACAACTGTGCCATCAATTGCCACACGTGAAGGCGATGAATGGCGAGTAGAAGTCACGGCATCTGATGGCGAGGATATCGAATCTAGGTCATCACAAATCATAACAATTGGTCAAGTAATACAGCCTAATAATCCTCCAGAAATAACCTCTCCAGTAATTTCACCATCTCTGCCAACCACATTGAGTGACCTGTTTTTGACATATAATACTCAAGATTTAGATGGTGACCAGATTATTGCTACTGAAATAGAATGGCGCGTGGATGATGCCCTGACTGGACAATCCTCTACCATTATACAATCATCACTAACCGAAAAGGATCAGATTTGGTCGGCTAAAATTAGAGTTAGCGATGGAATTGATTGGTCAGCTTGGTCTTCTGTTGATGTTACGATAATGAATTCAGCACCGGTCATTAGTAATCTCCAATTCGTACCAGCTATTTCATACACCAATGATTCACTGAGTTTCACCTATACTTACAGTGACTTAGATGATGATGTAATGGCGCCTCCAACAATTAATTGGTACAAGGACGGCGTCGAGCAAACCGATTTGGCAAACCAAAATACTGTGCCTGCTTCACTTACCACTAAAGGAGAAAATTGGACCGTTTCAGTCTACGGAAACGATGGTATACAACTCAGTATTGAGTCATTAGAATCGTCCGTAATAATCCAAAATTCTATGCCGTCGGTAACAATTGAAGAAATGCCTACGAATATTTCCTTTGTTGATAATAAAGCGTCGGGCCTAACAATTCTTCCAGAATTCACCGATGCAGATAATGATCAGATAAATTTCCAAATTTCGTGGTTAAGAAATGGCTTTAGAGAGGGTTCATTAGATAATTCTACATTCGTTGCTGCTCAATATTTTGGTGCTGGGCAATCATGGACTTGTCAGATCACCTTCGATGACGGAGAGGTATCACCGCAAGTTGAAACATGGCAAATTAATGTTGATAATGCTGAGCCGGTAGCAAATATAAACATAGAATCTGCTAACCTTTGGTCTGGAGAATCTATAGTAATTAATGCAACACAATCATATGATTTAGACGGAATTATCTCAAACTATTATTGGCAATGGAACGATAATTTCGGCAACCCAATGTCAAGTGAGGGAGAGATTATTTCTATTATCACCACCGGCACAACTAGCATATCTCTTACCGTTGAAGATGACTTAGGTAGTACTGCCACTACTACACAGTCGATACAAACGACACAAGGGCCCACTATATCGGCACTAGTCGCCCAAAATGATGATGGCGACGTCGATCTCACTTGGCAATGGGACGGCGAGTCTGCTACATTTTTGATTATACGTAACAATTTCCAAATCGATGAGACCGATGAATTCAAATTTAGTGATAGTCCAATTGTCGCAGGTTCAACAGATTACACAGTAATTCCTGTAATTGATGGTCAGCAATTAGTTGCAGGTTCTATGACTATTTCCAACTTCGAGGTTGACACGACTACCGAATCTGCTAGTGGGTTATCTGAAACTGGTGGCCTCTATCTTGGACTGTTATTCTTGGCAGTCAGTATCTTAATCACTGCCTTAGGCTTGCTACAAAGGAGGGATTAAAACTGAATAGAATCACAATTGTTCTTTCTCTTGTAATATTGCTGAGCCTAACTTCTCTTGGAGGAGCTAACCCTGGCGGAGTTGGTGATGGTGATTTTGACATGCAGTGCGGGGGGGCTTGTCACGGAGATGCCTCACAAAACCAAACCTCTCCAGCCTTGCTAGAGTTGAGTCTTGAAGGAGATGCTTATCTTGGTTTGCCAGTGTCAATTACTGCCTCAGTTAGTGGTATTCAGTTTTCCTCCTCTGATGCTATTGGTTTGTTTTTACTAACCGACGTTACTGGGCACAGCGACTTACCTGAAGACGGCGGCTGGGAAGTAATCTCGGATGTCAATGGTGGCGACAACAATTACGTAGAACTTGAAGGGTCTTCGTTTGAAGAAGTCTATACCATTTCATGGATAGTAAAACCAACAGTTCTTGAATCTAGCACATTTTATTTATCAATCCACCATGGAGGCCAAAATACGCCATATTTCGCGATTAGTTCAGGACTTGACATAGATGTCTTGCCAGTTCCTGATAATCTTCCAAGACTCTCAAGCGAATATTCTCCAATTATTAGTCGAGATTTAGGTCAACAAACAACAATATCGGTTTCCACTAGCGATGTTGACCAGTTGGCAATAGAATGGCGATTAGTCGACCAACCTTCTAGTAGTGTAAACGCCACTCTAATTGACAACAATTCGTGGGAATTTGAGTTACCTCCGGCACTTCAACCATCAATTATTGAATGGCGGGCGGTGATGGATGGAGACGGGCCAACACAAACTACTCCATGGTTTAGAATCGCGGCCCAAGAACCCGCATTAGCGGTTAATCAATTGCAGATTTATCTCCAATCCTTCGCCTTTTGCGTATTCTTCCTTACCTTAGTATTAACACTACAATCTCGTTATTGGAACGACCAAGAGGACCTTGCAGAGGAACTCGATCAAACAAGCCTTCTGCCTCACCAAGAAGATTCAGTTGGCAGTACGCCACCCTTACCCGAAGGGGGGTTGCCTAATGGTTGGACAATGGAACAATGGAAATGGTACGGCCATGAATATTTGGAGGATGAGAAATGATATCTTCAGCCACATTCCATGTTATCACTACCGAGTTAGTAGTTGGATCATTTGCCATGGCGGGAATTTGTTTTCTTGTTTTAGCAATCCAATCATTCGGTCTATTTGAATCTGAAAAAGCCTCACTGATATCTGATAATGCCGGTCATTTCGCACTAGGTTTTGGGCTATTAGCAACACCCTTTGCCATCTTTTCTGGCATATCTTCATCACCGACCTCAGATTTATCATCGCCACTACTGGTTAACAAGATGTTCCTTTCAATGATTGCGACCGGACTGGCTTTAGCGGTTTTGTTCACCCGGTATAAAATGGGCAATAAATTATGGAATAGCAAGTCTAATTCAAGAATTCAATCCGCTGCCGGCTTAGCAGCAAGTGGTTTCATGCTTATGACCGCATCTGCAGGAGGTAAATTTTCACGCGGAGAATCGGTTTTGGATTTTTTGAATTTACCTTATGACACAATATTCTTGATGCCAACTTGGGCAAGTGGAATCATCCTTCTAGCAGGTGTAGGTTCGGCAATAATTGCCGTGATGAATTTATCAAAATCCTCAACCATAGAGCATTGAATTGCCAGCTTTAGGTTCATTGGTAATGTTCGCCCCATCCATCATAGATTGTAACTGAGCTTCGAGGAATTCAGCTTCCTCAATAAGTGGTTGATGCGGTAAATCGATGGAAGGCAATAAGTTATTCAGATTTTCAATCAGTGTTGCTGCAGCCCTAGCATCTGGGAAGCGAGGGTCGGCTTCGACCATTATCGACATCAAGTCTAGACCTCTTCGTCTAGCCTCTCCAAGTATTGAGGCATTAATGCCCTTGATTACTCCTTGTTGTAATAATGGAACTTTCATATCTTCTAATCGCTTTCTACTTTTTTCATTAGCACCGATGCCGACGACGTCAATACCTTCAGTATCCTCATAATCAATTACTGGTTCAGAACCATTCAAATTACCCTTCATGCCGGATTTGGCAAATGCATCTATAACAACTCCAGCGACAATATTTTGCTCTTTTGACCATTCAAACATAGCCCACACTATATCATGTGCTAATGCTTCAGGAACAACTAGTTCACTCATTAGCAGGATTACCTGGTCGCATCCTTCGATAGTACATTTAGGCTTACCAGCATAAGCTCTAATCGGCGGTAACGGAACACCTTTGTCAACCAATGTCAAGGCAGGTAATCTTGCATCAATTACTCCACCAATAAATTCCAGTTCTAGGTGATCTATCAAAAAGTGAGCCACGACACTTGATACCATACCTACACTTGGGAAACAAGCAACAACTAGTGCATTTTCAGTTGACACCTCTGCATTTATCCTTACACTGGGCCCTTCCATGGAGATACCTATTGGTTCTCGATGTATGAACGCTTCCCTTGTGTGTTGTTGTCGGTGGTTTGATGTTGTTTGAAGGTCACGGTAAACCATGGCAGGTGAAAGTACGGAAATTTCCCACATGATTTCCCCTTCCTCATGGAATCGTTTCGAAACCTGCCCTCGAATGTTTTGGCTGAGTAAGCAAAGGTTGCCTCGAAAAGCCGGAATGGCTGCGTCTTTGGGTACGGCAGTACATGCTTCAGTGGAGGATTTACTACAGGAAGATTATACCCAGATTGGTAATTCAGAAGACGGATGGTTACCCGCAGAAGGGTTGAGATTGCTAAAAGCTCGATGGGAAGAAGAAAAAGCCGTATTCCATGCAACACCAAGGCGCCCACAATGGAAAGAGGAGAAGTGGAAAGAGGCAATAAAGCACCAAAAAGGCGCGATTAGGATGCTACTTGATCATGTCGGAATAAATGGCCTAGATCATGAAAAAATTACTGGTGCACTATGGCGTAAGATTCAATCGATGGCTATTGCAGTTGAGGGTGAATTGAAAACAGAGAATGGCAAGTTGATGGGTAGGCTAGATTTATTGATGGCCGATGTAGATTCATCTGGCAAAATGGTTGGCTGGTTAGTCGCTGATCTAAAGACTGGCAAGGCTCCAAAGGACGAGTTGAAAACTGAAGTAAATAGGCAGTTGCGCCTGTACAGAGATATAATTAGAGATAATAATCCAAATGGCCCGCCAATAAGAACCGAAGGATGGTACACTGCAGACTCATCAAAGTGGGTGGCAGTTGGCGAGGATGTCCTTGAAGATGCATATGCGGCATGGGAAGCAACAACACCAACAAAAATACCCCTTGAGCCAAACATTGGCGATGATTCATGCGGGGGATTTTGCGACTGGAAAGCTTGGTGCCCACATTGGTGGAATTGGCGACATGAAACCAATACTCTTCACAAGGGGGATTTTTCAGATTCTGTGGTGTTATTGCATCAATATGAACAGTCTTCAGGTTCAGCCATCGTCGAACTGTGTGAACCAAGGGATGATTCTGGCAGTGTGATTCCAACCGGAATTAGAACTGGAGTTAATTTTGATAATCGTGGTAAAGAAGCGTTAGAGGAGCTGTTAGAAACAGGCCATCAAGGTGCAATATTCTTAGGTTCTGTGATGACTAATCGTCATTCATGGCGTGTGGGGCATTGGTGTGATGTACTGCCTTGGAGCCCAATACCGGATGGTGTTGAATACACTAGACCATCTTCAAGATAGATATTCTTTCAACTTTAGTCTAGCATTCTCGTCTTCGATGCCTGACGGTGATAATAGCCAATTTATGTATTGCGGATCAATTTTCTTGACTTCCAAAAGATGACGGCCTCGATGGCGCCCAAAGGCGATTATGTAGTGGCCATCATCGATTCGAATTTTGCCTAAAGAATCTAACATTTCTAAGTCATTCATCCCTCTTCCTAAGGCCGAGTCATCATTCGCAGTTTTACCATGAATTAACCATCTCTCGACTTCTTTTAAGCTGCTTCTAAACATCGGGGAATGGTCTACAGTAAGACGCCAAAACAGCAGTAAAGATGCAGCAGCATCAGCAGCAGCAGTGTGCGCATTTTCTAGAGAAATACCATGTCTACGGCATAGGCTTCCCAAGTTGTGTGGACGGGACATTTTTACTCTTCGAACAATTTCCAATGTATCCATTATTGCTTTTGGGCGAGGCGGAAGTTTGCCAATCCGTCGGAATTCATTGTCGAGCATTGGCATATCGAACTTGCGAACATTATGTCCAACGATTACCGCACCTTCCACCATTTCGTGAATTTGATTTGCGTAGTTTGAAAAATCAGGGAGTCCCTTGACATCGCTGTCAAAAATTCCATGCACGCCGCTAGCGCCACTGGGAATTGCCCGTCGAGGATTAATTAGATGTTCATAGTTTACCGGCTGACCCGATGAATCTGACCCAACTAGGGCGATTTGAACAATACGATCATTATTGGTGGAAATTCCTGTGGTCTCTAAATCGAAGGCCAACACAGTTTCTCCAGCGAGGAATTCATGACCCATAGGACTGAGCAATAGCCGCTACCTATTGAACCTCGCGATGACCATTTGAATACAAAACTAAAATGCTACTTACCCATCACCTTGCTTATGAGCCTCAAAGACAAGATGCGCGCTTTGTTTGAATCAGACGATGATACGGCCGAGCAAGTCGTTGACTTCGAGGAAGAATCTCAAGAGGACCAGCAAAAATTTCTTGCTATGGCAGAAGAGATTGCAGATGGACTATTGGCTCAACTCAATGATGATGAAGAGGTTTACGTGGCTCCTGAAACAATCCTAGTATCGGAGTATGATGTTGGAGAAGTAGAACCCAATCAACTAACTGATGATGAAAAATTAGTCAGTCACAGCGATGTTAATGTGGTGCAACATGAGACTTTAGATGAGATAGTAGAACATCTTGCTGATGCGCAAATAATTGGCGATATTCCAATAGAAGTTGAATTTTAACGGCAATTTGTCAAGCCATTAGTTTTGATGCAGAAGTTGCTGGATTGATGCATACTATTAGAAGGGGGAAGACTTTCCTAACCTCTATGAGGAGTGGTTTGACAATGAAGTCATTAGCAATGTCGGCCTTGATGCTATGTTCCACTTTGCTAGCAGGGTGCATAGATCTAGAATCGACAGTCAACCCACGAGCGGAACTTCAGGCTTATCCATTATTTATCCAAGAAGGTGAAACAATCACTTTGGATGCAAGAGATTCTGATGCAGTAGAAGGAGTCATCACTGATTTTGAATGGGATTTTGGTA
The DNA here is from genome assembly GCA_013329925.1 of Candidatus Poseidoniaceae archaeon. Taxonomy (GTDB): domain Archaea; phylum Thermoplasmatota; class Poseidoniia; order Poseidoniales; family Poseidoniaceae; genus MGIIa-L1; species MGIIa-L1 sp8734u. Next base: position 1,500 of record DUJK01000111.1, on the reverse strand, counting down.
ACGGGCAAACCTCTGATACAGTGGTTGGATTTACCTCTTTTACCTACGAGCGATTCGGAGTCTATACTGTCACTTTAACAGTGAAAAATAGCGTTGGTGGTGAAGACCAAGTATCTTCTACAATTGTAGTGAACGGTGCACCAGTGCTAAACTTGACAATTCCAGACAGCATAAAAGCCGGCGAATCAGCACTACTTGATGCCTCAGGTAGCTTCGATCCAGAAGGTAAAGAATTGAGGTATTCTTGGGATTTAGATTGGTCCGTTGATACGGACAAAGACGGCGATAATCGAAACGATGTTGATGCCATTACCCCAACAGTCTTACTGCCGACCAACAACTCTGGAACAAAACGCGGTAGCTTGACAATATCTGATGGCGATGGAGCGACCGATTACCAATCCTTTGAGATTGAAATTTCTACCCGTACCTTCGAAGTAGAATGGAAAACCGAGGAAATAATCATGGATAGAGATGGTTATCTAGACCAAGGGAATTCTTGGGAAGAAAGTATCAACCCCGGAGTTGAAGGACGAATACTTTCATTCTATGCAGTTTTAGAATTGGACCAAGAACTAGGCCCCCAAGACAATTTTACCCTAGAATTATCAATTCCAAATGACGGTTATTCCAAATCTGCAAAAACCCAAGGTGGCAATATTACCGCTAACGAGACCTCGAAAGCGGAAATGGATCGCTATGGAATAAATCCAGCAGGCGAAGACGGCACATATACCGCTGATTCTGCAGAAGAAGTATTGGCGCTATTACTTGAAAAACCAGGCTTTAGAACTGCACAGGGTGAATGGGAGTGGACAATTTTTGCCCAACAAGCCGACCCAGACCCGCTAATAGAGGGCTTTCCAGACCCAGATCCTGGAAATGACTGGACCTTACAAGTAGTAATTGAAATCCAAATCCCAGTTCTTACAGAGGTTGCAGTTTGATTCAACTTAGAATGAAACAATAATCAATAACAATCAACTCGGAGGGTTTGGACAGCATGGTTGATACAGTAGAGATTAGCAAAGTGAACGTCAAAGACACACTGGTTGTTGATGTATCTGTGTGGATGAATCATCCAGATGATTGGGAATTTAGACCTTCTCTTTCAGTATCTGATAACCAATTCACGATTTCCGATATCAGTAGTGGCAAGCATCTTGCTTCTGTTGAATTATCTGATGAGCAGATGGAAACTTTACAACGTGATAGAGTTGCAGAATTAAAAGTTAAATTTCAAGTCCATGGAATGCACGGCAAACTTCAGACAATTAATCCAATTATTGCTGATGGTAAGGCCAAGAAACTTGCTACAGCATCTTGGAAAACGACGCAACCAGTAAACTTTGATTGAGCCATTGGGTTGGGATAACCACCATATCTTTGATATGGGTTCACTCGGTTTTATCTTGTTATGAAGCATAACAGAGGTGGCACAGGCACCCAAAAGAAAGCCAGATTTGAAAGATTGAAACAGGAGATAATTAGTTTTGTTAC
>DUJK01000006.1 GCA_013329925.1 Candidatus Poseidoniaceae archaeon | reverse complement strand
ATAGTAATCCTATTGAATAGCAGCAGTTAGGCTGTGTCATGCACGGTAGGGCAATATTGCTGACTTTACTCATGGTGACAATGTCTTTGTCGGGTTGTTTTGGTGAGGATGAAATCATCGAAGAGCCAGAAGTAATTATCGAGGAAAGTCCCCGAGTATTTGTGACCGATAAGACGGGCAATTCAGTTGATATTCAACCGATAGAGATGACTTTTCATTTCAGTGATGTAGGTGAAACTGGTAAGGAACCAAGCATTGGTGTAACCTCAAGCGGCTGTATCTTTTTCATTGCCATGGAGAAAGTCATGCGCTCATGTGATGCGGGTGAAACTTGGGAAGAAACTCAAGACCCAGTTCAGTGTTCACCGACGACTAGCGACCCGTATGGCTGGGTCGACACAATTACCGATCGTGTGTTCAATGTTCAGATGATTGGGCTAGAAACCTCTTGGATTTGTTGGAGTGATGATGACGGGCAGACTTGGTTGGGTAATCCGCACGATTCAGGAACTACTCCAATTAACGATCACATCAAGTTAGCTACTGGCCCATGGACAACTGCTGGTTACGGTGCTCTTGGTCAAATAACAGGGAGTACAATTTATGAAACAGCAGTATACTATTGTTACAATAAACTAGTAGGAATCTTTTGCTTTACCAGTTTTGACGGTGGTGCAACTTTCGAAGCAGGCGGACAAATTGTTGGTCTAGCAACTACCAATGGTGGTTTGCATGGAGCAATTTCAACAGCCCCAGATGGTACAGTTTACGTGACACCTCGAGTTGAAACCCCATCAGTAATCGTATCGAAAGACAATGGTTTTACCTGGTTTGAACGCACCATGGGTGAGGATGTCGGCACACCTTACCCGCGTAAGAATTCAGAGATATCTACCGACACCGAATCAAATGCTTACCATATTTGGACTGGTGGTGACGAGGGAGTTTACATGTCCCGGTCTACCGATTCAGGCGAGACTTGGGAACAGGAGAGTATTCGTATTTCACCAGCAGGAGTCATCTCGACAGTATTTCCACAAACCGATGCTGGTGACCCTGGCAGGATTGCCGTGACCTACCTTGGTAGTGAGAATATAGAAATGCTCAACGAGTCAAATATCGATGGTAGTCCATGGGATGGTAATGCTCATTATGCGCCAAATAATGCAACATATCATCTATACATCACTTACAGCCTTAATGCCTTAGATGATAATCCTATTTTCCATACTTACCGCGTAACTGATGACCCGGTTCAAGTAGGTTCAATTTGTTTGAATTCAGGTGACTGCCGTGATATTGGTGGCTCAAATCGTAACCTTTTGGATTTCAACGATTTACACATCGACAGTGAGGGGCGTGTCTATGTGGCTTTTGCCGATGGCTGTACGGGTAATTGTGCAACCAGTAACAATTCTAGCGCAGAGGATTCACGCGATGGACTTGGCTCAATGTACTATCTTGCCGGTGGTCCGAGTTTATTGGTTGAATATGGTGACTTATCACCGCTGATTGCTGCAGATTCAGAGATGTAATATCAGGATGATTAATCATCCAACATTTCCTGTAAGAAGCTATGACGAATTGTAATGCTAAGCAGCCTGTGCTGTAGTATTGATATCTAAGCGCATTGATTGCACGAGTAGCTTAAATTCAATCCTTGCCTTAGCAATTCTTGTCTTACATTGCTTGATTTTAATCTTATGAGCCATTTTTATCGCTTTCCAACTAGTTTTAGATTGTGATTTTTTAGAATCCTTAGCCAATTGATACTCTTTTCTTCGCTGAATTAGATCGGTAAATCCCTTACGTAATTGAGTAACACATTCAGAAAATCGTTCTTGAAATTTATTATCAATTAGGTTACCATCAGCCTTTCTCTCGAAGGTTCTCTTCATTTTTCGTGCCTCAATTGATTTTGCAGGTATCTTGTGCAAATCGCTGGTTAAGCCAACCCAAGAGGCTGATTTAATCAGCCATTTGGAAGGGTCCCAATGATACCATTTGTGGCCATTACGATAGTCAGCTTGGAAGGTGTGATGGAAATTGTGGTACCCTTCTCCAAAGGTGAAGAATGATAATAATGGTGAATCTTTCGAAGTATTTGCAGTCGAATATGGCTGACTGCCCCATGTGTGTGCTGCTGAATTTATCAAGAAAGTTGCGTGGTGAACGACTACTACCCTTAGAAACCCACCATACACTAGACCGCCCAAAAATCCCTGAATGTTACCAAGCCAAGCATAGCCTACCAATGCAGGCAGTAGAATACCGAAGAAAAAGCCAATTTTGAATATGTGGCGGTCTTGCCATGCGAGTATTTTATCTGACTGTAAGTCTTTAACACGCTCAACAACTTCCTCTCCTTCATCGACCATAACCCATCCGATGTGAGCCCAGAAAAATCCTCTAGTGACTGAATAAGGGTCCTCTTCTTCATCAGTCTTGAGGTGATGTCGGCGATGGTCACTACACCATTTTATCGCTGAGTTTTGAAATGCTGCGGCCCCAAATAGTGCATAAAATAGTCGCAGTGGCCACGCACCTTTGTGAGTACGATGACTGAATAAGCGATGATAGCCGGCAGTAATTGATAATCCAGAGGCGAGGTAAAAGAATACAAATATGACAGGTTCAAACCAATTTATGCCATAATTTACCGAGTATAATATTAGCGATGTTAGGGCGAGAATCGGCATACCAATAAGGAATACAGTGTTCACGATATTGATGTTTGAAGGGTATGCAATATGCTCCGACATGGATTGAGGTTGCTTCCATAGTGTTTGAGGTTATGTCTTATTTATCCTAACATTAGTGTAATTTCGCACACTTGGTGTCTATGCCGTAACCTTTGGGTCAAGTAATCGGTTACTTCATTAATCGAATCGTTAATTTACCAGCATGAACAGTGGTTTTGTTGATGATACATCAATGCCACAAGTGGTGATTTTGGCAGGAGGGTTGGGTACCAGGCTAGGTAAGTTAACCAAATCGACGCCTAAATCATTGATAAATGTCGACAATAAACCAATAATAACTCACATTCTAGACTGGATCGCCAGTCAAGGTTGCAATAGAGCATTACTCTTGACAGGACATCTTGGAGTAATGTTTGATGATTACGAATATCAAGGAATTGAATTAACAGTGGTGCAGGAGGCCAGCCCACTAGGTACCGGGGGTGCTTTGTGGAACGCTGTAGACTATTTAGAGGATGAATTTATCTTACTCTGGGGTGATGATTTTCATCCAATTGACTATCACAACTTATTACAAACTCACCAAAGTGGACAAGAGCTACTCACCATGACGGTAACCCAGTCACACGATACCATGAATTTACAGCACCAAGACGGTTTTGTTGTACAGTATGATAAAACCCAATCAACAGACTTTTTCAATGGTTATGAAGCGGGAACTAGTGTAGTAAGTAAACGGTTGGTATTACTATTTGGCCGAGATCAAAAATGGAGCTGGGAGAACACGGTTTATCCTGCACTTGCTGGCAAAATAAAGGCACACTATGATGATACTAAATTCTGGGATATGGGCACGCCTGAGCGTCTTGATAAATTATCACAATTCCTCAAGCAACGGCGCTCTTGAACTAACCACTGGCAAGTGATTTGGTAATACTGTTTCATTGTCGACTAATACCAATATCATGCCACCAAATCCGCCACCCATCATTCTAGCTCCAAGTACTCCGTTGGTTTGTTGCAGATTCTCAACTAAACTGTCTACCTCTGGCGTGCTTACCCCTAACTGCTTGAGAGAATTATGTGATTGATTGAGTAATTTCCCAAGAGTTTCTGGTTTAGCGCCAATGGCTTGTTTTACTCGTTGATTTTCTGAAGTAACATGCTGGTCAAGATAATCATTGTTTGAATTATAACTCATCTCTGATAATTTCCTCTCAATGTTTGAGTCTACCAATTTAAAAATCCAGTTTGTTGGTAAATCGTGGTACTGAACTTCCATTGTTGAAAAGTCAATCATACTGCAGTGTTGGCTTTTAGCAAACATTATTGCCATTTGGTCGAGCAGTCCACATGGGGTTTTGAGCACTTCATGCTCGAGAGACTGGGCTTTTTTACATGCTTCAAGAGGATCAATATTTCCGTGTTTACCAAGGACAATTGCTAGGCATAGAGCGGCAGATGAGGACATGCCTTTGCCTTGAGCAATCTCACTGTTGACGACTAAATCAGCCGGCAAGCCGCCGACAGCTTGCCACAAAGCAATCACGGTATCGGCACCAGAATATCCAGTTTCTCGACTTTTTATTGTCAAAACCAAAGACCTGTCAATGGCAAAGGGTAGAGCAAGACCTTGCCCGTAATCGGTATGCTCACCGATGATGTTGACCCTTGCTGGGACAGTAACTCGGCGATGCATAGCAAGTGGTCAGTAAACTGCTATATTGCTTAATTGGCAGGTTATTTTTCTTCAATTACAAACATATCATAGGTGTGAATACCTTTGCCCTGTTGCCAAATTCTTTTGAATTCAAATCTCAAAAGCATAGAGAATAATCGACGTAGGGTATTGATTGATAATATGGTATAAGTGTAAAAACCTGGCCATTTTTTGACCGTAAAACCAAGGTCATGGAGTACTTTAGCCATTGCAGGATTCTTAGTACAACACAAAATCTTGTCACAAGTTATGCTCTTTAATGCCTTTTTGATTAACTCCTTGCCTTTACCTTGGCCGCGATACTTTGCATCAACTAGGACCGTAGAAATCTCCATATGGCGGCCAACCATGCGCATTTCTGCATAAGCGATTAATCGTTCACCGTGGTATAATTTGACACAATTTCCGGCTAGATATCTAGCTTCTCGACGTCTACTGGTCGGCGGACGCACCTCCAGTTCTGCAGACAATGTTGAGAGCAGCCACTCGACATCGTCCATATTCGTAGGACATCCACAAATGATAAAGGGCTTATGCCGACGTTACTTTTTGTTACGAATCGACCAATTCTTGCGCGGTAATCCTTCCAAAGCAACACCGGTAAGGCCGCCCCAAATATATGGCTCATCAATTTCCAGATACAGTACAATCAACATAGTGATGGCTGCTAAAATCCAATGATGAATCCACAGGCCTTTGAATTTTAGATGAATTTTAGTATTCTCGGTAACATATCTAACTAAAGCATAAGCAATAATTAGCGAGAGAGAATAATATGCATAGTCCATTTTATCACTTCACAATGGAATATTACATGATGGGCAGAACTTCCAATCAGGTTGGGTTTCTACGCCACAATTGCGACAGGTTTGAGATTGATTCTGCTGACCCATAATGACCGAATCTTTGACCACCGAATCGCCAATTTGACCGATCTGTACTACAGGCTTATCATTTTCTAAGTAAGTCTGTCTTATTCTTCCAGCCTCGGCAAATAGTCCGGCTTTCTGATATAATTCAGCGGCCTTTTCAAAGTCTCTTGCCAACTCTAGGTTGTTGGCTTCTGCGGCTAACTTGTTAATTTCATCCATTGTAGGTGCTCCACCTTGTTGTGGTTTAGGCTGCTGATTAGATTGCTGATTAGTTTGCTGAGTTTGTATGGGAGCACGAGCCTTCTGTGTCGGCATTGTGCCAGTGAAGCCAGTTTTGACTACTGCGCCTGATTGTATGACTTGAGTTCTGCCTTGTACCACTTGTGCTTGTGGAACGAAGCCTTGTTGGACAACGACGGCTTTTGTCGCCGGTTTACTTGCCAGTGATGCGACAATCAACATTATTATTCCGCTACAGCAAAATAACCCGCCAATTCCTGCAACAATGTCACTGCTATCCCTCTGTTCACGTAAATCACGACATTCCTCCGACACTTCTCCGGTGAAAAATTCTTCATCAGTACACTGATCTAATTCATCTATATTAGGTTCCATTGCCACTCCTACTGCAGTGAAAAATAACCACGCGACCATAAGTCCTCCAAAGACCCACCATCGCTTATTGGTAGAACCACCGCCTTGGATAGCACCGGGGATAATAATTTGCTGTGCCACACCCATAGCAGGTCTGCCTACCATTTTATGCTAACGCTGTTTTATGCCACCGGCAAAAGTGAGAGTTTGTCAATGTGGAGCCTCTCCCATTGCCATGGACGAGTCTCCTTGGTGGCCAAGCGGCATCATTCATGAAGACTCAGAATCGTTTGACTCAGGCAAGATTAGGACCGAATTTGGCACCCTTAATTGTTGGGATTATCAGGACTGCTTGACTGTTGACTGGTGGGCAAAGCCCCCAAATCAATCAGCAATAGTCGGAACATGGCCAAAAGTAACCAAAGTATCTATCCTGCGTGAAGACCGTAAAGGCCTGTTGTTGCAAATAAATGCCAAGCAAATTGCTCGAGTCTTACCATTTTCTGTTGGCAATGATCTCTCAAGGATGGTTAGACACGAGCCGTGGCATAATGCATTACAGAGTCAACCGATAATTTTGCCAAGTATGGTTTACTTTACTGAAGGAAACGACAGAGTTGCAGTTTATGATTTGGCCCAAACCGTTACTGGAACTGAGATACAAATAGCCAACAAGTTGGCTGGAATGCTTGGGCAAATCCACGCTGCATTAGATGAATTTTCCACACCAAATACCGAACGTAGATGGAATGACCGGCTGAAAGATATCGAAGCTGAATTGAAGACTACCACTCTTTGGCGAGCACCGCACAGTCCAGCAACTGTTGGGCTTCCAAGACTGAACCTTGACTTGGAATTACTCGCTAAACAAGGTGATGAGATTTATTTTATTGCCGATTGCAGAAGCCCAGTAGAACATATTCTGTGTGAGTCGGACCGCTTGCCGGGATTGGCCCACTTGATGATGATTGAACAGCAAATTTCCTTTGCAGAAGGTATGGATGAAACTGCTAGAAAGGAATTGCTTGGTTCATGGTTGGCCACTGCGCCGGCTAATTACCGCAGAAAAAAGGCACTCTCCACGCTACTTGGTGGGCCGTGGATTTGGCGTTATCATGCGGTGTTATTAGCGCTTGGCGAGGCTCGTATGTATGGGGACGAACCCTTGCGGAAAAAATCCCAAAAGTGGCTTAATGATGTCTCAAGAATACAGGCTCATTTAGGAGTGCTACGCTTGTGGAAATCTGGACTTTGGGGTGGCCTTACCGGTGCAGTAATTGCTTTCTTTGCTTGGCGAATGGAGTCAATATCGCCAACTGTTGCCGGAATTGCCGGCATAAGTTGTTTGCTATTTGCCATTGTAAGCAATCAAATCTATTGGGCTAAAGATCCAAAGCCTTACTGATTACATCTGTTGCCTAATTCTGTTATCATAGAATCTTAGTTCATGATTTTTGGCCAATTGCATAACTTCAAGGAGGAATTTTTCTTTTTCCTGTCGCTCATCTGCGCCACCTTGAACGTCCCAGTACAGGTTCAATGAAACGTCAATCGAGGTGGCGGAAATATCGTTAACTCGGCACCAGGAAGAGTCTTCATTCATAGTAGCAGCATTTTCCATAATTGATTTTAAGACATCATCGCGGAATGCTTCGACATTATCTGGGTTGGAGTTGAGGTCAAAATGCAGCATGCTTTGCCATCTGCGCCATCTTCGCTTGCCGTAGTTCTCTACCGGAGTGCTAACTAAATTGGCGTTTGGAATGGTGATTACCGTATCAATGCCGGTCCTAATTAGGGTGGTTCGTAGATTAATTTCGATTACTTCACCTTGCGATGCACCTACTACTACCCAATCACCAACCTTGAACGGGCGGTCAAGTAATACTGTGACTGCGCCAAAGAAATTGGAAATCGTATCTTTTGCCGCAAGAGCCAGAGCTAGACCAGAAATACCTAGTCCGGCGATTAGTGAGGTTAGGTTCAGACCGATTGCGTCGGCGATAAATACTGATCCAATAAAGACAATAACAAACCTCATTACACTCTCTAGGGCGCTAATTAATGTCTTGTCACTGCTATCAGCAACTCCATCGCTGTCAAGAATCAGTACCACATCTTGGATTACATTGACTAGTCTAAAAGCCCAAATTACCAGTGCTAAGGCAATGATAAATTGGAATATATTTGGCAAGATTGTAATCATAATATCCGGCATCACATAGGTAGTAGAGCCATCTTCTACTGCATTTACTAATTGTATCGCCAGCAGATAAGACACGAATGCCCCAACTGCTGAGCCTAACGCTTTATCGGAATTTTTTACAGTTTTATGCTGCAGATTTTTCGAACGAATTATTTTCTTCAACAGTGAAGGAGCAAATGCCATAGTCAAAAATCTCACCAAAATTCCGGCAACAATTATGCCAATAATTGCTAGGACAGTGGCCTGGTTAACACCAACTGTATCAACTGCTTGGGTGGCAATATCCGTCTCAGTCATGGTTGGTGCACAGACTCATTACTTTAGAGGTATTCCAAGGCAAATTATGCGCAGTTTGATTCATTAACTGTCAGTATTGGTGAGGTAACATGAGATTATATCACAATCCACGATGTTCAAAATCTCGTCAAGCCGTCAAATTATTGACTGACAAAGGAGTATCTTTCCAAGAACACCGCTATCTTGAGAAAGGGATAATGGAAGAGGATTTACCTATACTAGCGAGTCTAGTCGGGATTATCCGTAAACAAGAAAAAGAATTCAAAGAATTAGATTTTGCAGTGAATTCAATAAACGATGTAATCAAAGTATTGCGGTCCAAACCGAAGCTGCTTGAAAGACCTGTACTAGTGAAAGATGGCAAGGCAATTAT
>DUJK01000086.1:7481-8827 GCA_013329925.1 Candidatus Poseidoniaceae archaeon | reverse complement strand
CGCAACACATCTAGTTGTTTGATTAATTCAGCAATTTGTGGCATATGTTCATCTGAAAATACATCATCAGCCAAAATTATTTCGCGAGAAGAATGGATTAGCCAAGCCATAATGTCAACTCGATAATTAATATCCCCAGGATTAACATCCAAATCTTTCTCGATAGAACGGATGTTTTCTTCATCACACCACATCTCAACCATCCATGCAGATTTAACATTAGAAAGCAGCATCTCATCATAACTCGAATCCGATAATAATTCATCTTCAACAGAATTGGTTTTTATCCATAATTTAGAATTCGCCTCCATTTCTGAGTTTTTAGCCCACAATGAAGTGAAATCTGGAGTTGAGGTTGCCAGATGTAGCAGTCCAAAATTGGTAACTGGTGCAATATCCTTGACAATTCTTCTTATTGCTCTTCTAAGACCTGTTCTAATTATTGATGCGGATAATGGGTCAAGATAGAGTTGAGTTATTCTCTCACCCATTAACGTAGCCTCATATTTCATACCTGAAAATTCATCCAAATCATTTGAATGCCATGCTCCGACTGTACTTAATTCAGATGCTAGATTAAAGCCTAATGCAGGTTTTTTATGTGCTGAAAATTTGTTAGCATTATTGATATTATCTTCATCAGTCATTTCTACTCCTTGAGTAGATTTTGCCACCATTGCCCAAGCAGGCACACTGTCATCCCAATCATCGTTAACTACCACTTTATCTGCTCGTGCCTCAGAATAAGATCTGTCAACTCCAACTTTCCTGATGAAACGTTGCTCAGTTAACCATGTAAGAGTTTGATCAATCTTTTCTTTCAAAATATGTTTTGGAGTTGAAAATCCAAGGAATGTTGCTGCTAAGAAATCCCCTATTTCGCCTCTATGCTGGATTCCACCTGTGGATATAATCGAAAGAATATGAGTTCTCAAAGCAGGTTCTCCCGCTAGTTTAGAATTTATAGGCTCTACATCTCCAAAAAAGTATTTTTCGCTAACCATGTCTGCAACTTCCCAGCCATCAGTGCCTTTGCATAGAACCCAGGCTTCACCAAAGTCATCATATTTCGGCCTACCAGCCCTACCTAGCATTTGCCTTACCTCCATAACTGGCAAAGGTCGACTCATTCCGTCATCCCACCTTTTGATGTCTCTAACTAGTACTCTTCTTGCAGGAAGGTTTACGCCTGCAGCTAACGTAGGGGTCGCGGATAAACAAGTCAAAATCCCCTCCTTGAAGGCATTTTCAACTACTTTTCTTTGATTATGAGTCAAGCCCGCATGATGAAAGGCAGTTCCCCCTCGAATACATTGCACTAGTTTCTCACCCATCGCAGATTGACG
>DUJK01000086.1:0-7098 GCA_013329925.1 Candidatus Poseidoniaceae archaeon | reverse complement strand
GAAAGTTTTTTAGCGACCCTTTTAGCTAATTTTACCGCCTCAGATTCAGCACTTTTCCTGGTTCCAACAAAGATTAGTAGTTGGCCTTCAGCGTCTATTGTATCATTCAGAACAACCCAAGTTGGATGGGTTTTAGGACCTTCAAGTTCTCTTGGTGGATTTAGTAAATCTGTATTATTTGATAAATCAGAGGATTGAACCATTCTAGGCTCCAAATGTAAATCATGAAACGTACTATATTCTAGAGCAACTGGTCGCCAGTTTGAGATTACCAATTCAGCATCAAGCCAATTTGAAAGTTGTTCGCAATTACCTACCGTTGCAGACAGAGCAATAATTTGAGCATTAGGCCTTAGATACCGTAATTTTGTTAAATTAATTTCCAAAGTTGGACCCCTTGATGCATCATTTAACAGATGAAATTCATCTGAGACAATAATTGAAACATTTGACATCGACTGGGAACGGTTTCTGATTATTGAATCTAATTTTTCAGAGGTGCATACTAGTATGTCACACTCATCAATCCTTTTTGCTTCGGATGATGAATCACCAATACCTAAACCAATGGTTAAATTCAACGCATTACCAAGCGCCTTGAAATCTTCAAATTTCTCGGAAGCTAGGGCCTTAAGCGGTACAATGTAGATGGCTTTGGATCCAATCTCCTCAAGTAGCAGTTTACGGAGAATTGCGATATAAGCAATTAGTGACTTGCCGCTTGCAGTAGGTATTGCAATTAATGCATTACGATTGGAAAAAATTGCTTCCATAGATTGTGCTTGAGGCGGATGCAGTGTATTAATACCCCATTGTTTGGTGAAGAATTTCTTCGCCTTATCAGGCAAAATCAAGTCATTTATCGACATAACTTGGTCTGCCATGTGGTGACTGTGATGTCAATAGTCCAAAAGGACAACGCATGAAATTATAATTCCGACACCAATAAAACCCGCCGGCTACTGCATATCTAACATGAGCGACGATATGGATTCGATAATTGAAGAGAGATTATCGGTTTTTGATGATGAACCAGATCTAAATGATTGGGTTGAGGTCATGTGTGGTGCTGCTATGGCAGTATTAGGTATATTTCACTTAATTGAACCAGGTGATTTAGTTGACCAGAGCATCATGAGATGGTTCGCCGCTGCGGTTGTCGCAGCCGGTGCTGTTTGGGCTGGGCATGGCCTAAAGGATATGGCTGTCAAAGAAGTTAGACGCTCTATTGCGATACTAGATATGTCGGAATCAATTGATTCTTCACCAAATCATGGTTTAATTAGAGATGTTTTACTAAATCCAGAAGCGTACAAGGATTTCTTGCTTGAGGCTTACGAATCAGCATGGTCAGATGGAGTGATTACAGAAGAGGAACTTCAAGAATTGAAATCTTTCCAAACTGCTTTGGGAATATCCGATGAAGATGCGGCAAAAATGAATGTTGAGGCAGCAGTCAAATCTGCAGCCAAAGATGGTGAAATTTCTGAAGCAGAAAAGTCTACAATAAAAAAGGCTGCAAAAGATGCAGATATGGACGTTGAAGAAGTAATTGACAAGGCAGAACAAAAAGCCAAAAAAGGCAAAGGAAAGAAAAAATCGAAAAAGTAATCAGGTTTGGACATCAGTTAGAATAGTTGAACATTTTCTACACCTATACTTCCCTTTACTAGGTTTTTTCCTCGGGAAACTCTTGGAACATGTCGAACATTCCCACAACCATTTAGCAGACCTTCTTCGTAAATATTCAGTGAATTCTGGGCCTATTACTCCTGCTTCAACTCCGGGCCAAGAATATTCTATGTGTCTAAATTCTGCATTATGATTGTGAAATCCTAAAGCATGAATAAACTCATGGTGCAGTACAAAAGCGGCATATGCATTCCAATTTCCAGACAATAATTCTGGATGTAATTCTATTACTTCAACAAATTCTAGACCCAATTGATCTCTAGAGATGCCTCGCTGCCATTTTGTTGCACCATGACGTTGTGTTGCGTTTCTCTTTAGGACTGCAAGTGGTATTTGATATAATAAATCCAAATCAAAATTTTCCCATATAGTCATATCCCTCATAATTTCAACAACAATCACTCTTAGATTATCTAGTTGCTCTAGTTGTTGTTTAGAAGGTTTAGCCATTAATCTAATTCCACCTATGATATGCAGGATGACCTTCTTTCACTGCCACAAATAATCCTTCTCCTGTGGCGCAAATCTTGCCGTTGGCTTCGAGTAATAATTCGACTTTTACTTTGTTTCCATCTAACTCAATAACCTGACTGGTAACGATAAGTTTGCAACCCACTGGTGTTGGCCTTCTCAATTTAACAGAATAGGAAGCAGTAACGGTACAAGGTGGTTCATCCAAAGAATTGTGGTCCATAAGGGCTACTGCAGCAGTCCAATTGCCATGACAGTCAAGCAACGTTCCAATAATACCACCATTAATCATGCCGGGGAATGCTTGATGGAAGTCACTTGGTTGAAATTCCATAGACAATCCATTTTCAATACGATGGCTGGAAATTCTCAATCCTTTCTCATTTGCTGGCCCGCAACCAAAACAAATAGAATTTGGTGCGTACATTTGTTGAACTCCTAGGTCTGTCATAGTCCGTCCAAGTATTAGACGTCCTTGTTTATTGCGACTATTTTTCAGCAGTACAATTCATTGACAATGACTGATTGGCCTAGCCATGGGCAACGGTAAGAAGGTCAAAAAGACCAAAGTAAGAGTTGCCCATGAATTACCAAAACGTCGTAAAATGGCAATTCAAGAAGCTTTGGCTGCCCATCAAACAGAAGATCGTCCAGAATGGGATCGTGGAGCAGAATGGGGTAACATTAGACTATTTCGTAAAATAGTGAAACCAGGAACTATAAGAACGATTTCACTCCCGCTTCTAGAAGTTGATCTAGGAGACCCATGGCCAATTCCTGTAACCGTAATACATGGAATAAGACCAGGTCCAACAATCACCGTACTAGGCGGTATTCACGGAGATGAATTAACTGGTGCTTCAGCATGTACACATCTGTTGTCAAATGCATTTACCGACATCGGCAAATCATTAGACCCAAATCAAATGGCAGGAACTTTGAGAATTGTGCCAGTTGTCAATCTGCCAGGATACCGAAGTAAATCGAGATACTTTCCTGATGGTCGAGATTTGAACAGAAATTTTCCTGGTGATTTCAATGGCTCCACAACAAAGCGAGTAGCCGCCCAAGTATGGAAATACTTACTAAATGACAGTGATGCAATTATAGACTTGCACAGCGCAGCCAAAGGCCGCTCAAATATGCCGCAAATTAGAGTTGATTTAGCTCATGCTAGTTCTAACATACTAGCAAAAGCCTTTGGAATTGAAATCTTACTTGATTCTAAACCGCCAAAGGGATCACTTAGAAAGGCAGCTAATGAGCAAGACATACCATCGATCACTTATGAGGGTGGTGGGGCAAATTTGCTTGATAATACCACTGTAAAGGTGGCAATAAACGGCGTAATGAATATACTCAGGTCGTTAAGAATGGTGCCTGGAACACCAAATAGGCCAAGGTTTAGGATGCTTGCAAGTGGTTCAAGGTGGCTTAGAGCTAGTGAAGGAGGATTACTCGATATGTTTGTCTCCTCCGGTTCTGTAATGAGAGAGGGAGAAGTTATAGCAACTATATCTGATCCCGCCACTCCGGGACTTACTGTTGATATTGTCGCTCCAGAAGATGGATTATTAATCGGCGCTGCAACTAATCCATTTACCGCCTCAGGAATGCCTGTCGGGCACTTTTTACCGGTTGCTAAACATATAAGACTACTAGAACAGCAGATAGATAAAAATGGCTATTTCATTGTCTGTGGTTCAGATGAAGAACCGTCATGGCGAGACGAAATTGATGTTGACGAAGTTGCACTAGATGGAGAATGGAGTGGTGGAAGCGTCGATAGCGAGTGGGTTAACTCGAATTCTAACCATAATAATCCAGATACTTACCGGGAATTTGAATAATCAACTATTCAAATATTGGGAAACTTCGGATTCAACCTCTGCATCAGTCATATTCCTACTTTGGTTTTTAGCGACCTCGAACATGTGCGCTACCAATTCATCTGTAACCTCGTAGCCGTTTTGTTCAAGCCACCAGATTATGTTTGATCGTCCAGCCATGTGACCAATACGAATTACCTGCTTAAGTCCAAAATCACCTGCAGGCACACCTGAATAAACTCTGTCTGCCAACCAATCATCGCCTTTTCGCATTGCTTTGATAACTGCTGAAGCATGGACTCCGGTCCCAGTTTCAAACGCATCTGTACCAAATATTGGATAATTGCGCGGTAATGGAACTTCAATATACTTATTTGCCATTCTAGTATACTCATCAAGTAAAGTCAAATCGTTTTCTATTACACCCATTAATTTGAGATTTACCAAAGTTTGATCCATTGGGGCATTTCCTGCCCTTTCCCCTACGCCGAGAGCCGTTCCGTGAATCACATCTGCACCAGCCTCAACTGCAGCAATATTGTTGGCAACACCTAGACCGCGGTCTTGGTGGCCATGCCAGTTAACCTCAATTTGATTTCTTTGATAACCACCGTCTTTAATCACCTCTTCATCAATAAAATTCAGCAATTTCTTAACTCCATTTGGAGTTACATGGCCGCAAGTATCACAAACACAAAGTCTTCTGACACCAAGCTCCATAGCTCTTTGATAGATTGCTTTGACATCTTCGGGGTTTGAACGTGTAGTGTCTTCAGTCACAAACATAACCGGTACTTCGTTTTCTACTGCATATGAGACTGCTTTTTCCATTGTAGAAATCAATTTCTCCATAGTCCATCCTTCAGTATATTGCCTAATTGGACTAGTTCCTAGAAAGGCTGATGCTTGTATTTCCATTCCATGTTGTTGTTGCATCTCAACTAGTGGTTCAATGTCATGCATTAATGTCCTAACAGCAGCACCAGGCCTAATTTGATAATCATTCTCAGATATGTGCGAAAGCATTGCACTTATGTGTTCTCGATGAAATGGACCAGCACCTGGAAGGCCTAAATCAACTTTTTGAATGCCCAACCTTTCCATGTATGAAAGCAGTTCAATCTTTTGCTCTATAGAGGGATTCCTCGCACTTGGGCTTTGTAATCCATCCCTTAATGTTTCATCATCAAACCATACATCGTGAGGATGGTTTGCTGGATTACGATTAATCTCGTAATCGATAACATTCCAATCATAAATTAACTTATTTGGATTCATCGGTATCACCTCTAGACACTCGGGTATGTTACCCACAGGCGTTATTCAATTTGAAGTCGTCGATTTAATAATCACTCTTCTTCATTTAGTGCATCACTGGATTGTTCTGAGGCAAACTCATCTTCATCTTCAATCAAATCAGCAGGCAATCTAGCGACAAAAATAATTTCATCAGTAAACCCAGATTTGTCCTTGTTCCTTAATTCCATAATTCTTGTTCCTTTTGATTTCTTGGATTTAGTCTCTTTTGTTTGATTTGCTCTAAGCCTGATCATCATACCCTTCTTAGTCAACACAAACAGATTATCTTCTAGGTCAGGAATATGTCTGGCTGCAATTATTTCATCATTCTCATCCTTATTGATATTCATAGTGAAAGCACCCTTTGCCCCGGGATTAGTTTTTCTGTAACCATCAGTGCGCTCCATTAAATCACCAGTGTCCTTATCCACTTTCTGGATTCCATCAGCATCTAAGTATGGTATTTTTTCTGCTGTACCCAGTCGACTTCGCTTAGCCATTCCATTCTTTGAAATTGTCAAGATTTGTGTTTCAGTATTATCTGTTGCAATCATGCCAACAACGTGTCCCCCATCTGCACCTTTCCTAGTACCTGTTTTGATGCCATAAACACCAGCTGAAACTCTTCCGGATGCTCTAATTTTGCCGCAGGCAAATCTGCTAGCAAACCCTGTGCTGGAAATCATTACGATATCTGAATCATCAGTACCACACCTTACATTGACTAAACTGTCCCCATCTAATTTGAATCTAAGAGCATATTTTCCATTGCGGTTGATTTTGACATATTCTTCTAATCGAGTTTTCTTTATCAATCCCAATCTAGTGGCAAATAGTAAGTAGTTACCCTCTGCGTTTTCTAATTGCTCTCTTGATATTGGAAGTATTGTTACAATGTTTTCATCATCCCTGAGGCTTTCTAATAAATTCCTAATATGACCGCCTCTAGAATGTCTACTACCAAGTGGTGTTTCCCAAGCCTTTAGACCATAAACACGACCTTGATCGGTAAATATCAATAATCTGTCTTTACTGAAACATGTAATGATTAGTTGTGGTGTATCTTCAGCCTTAGTAGCTACTCCCTTGAGACCTTTGCCGCCCCTGTTTTGAACTCTAAATGATTCGACTGGTAAATGCCTGATATAATTGTCCTCACTAAGAGTGATAGCAATTGCTCGCTCTTCGATTAAATCTTCACGATCCATTGAAAGTGGCATTGGGTCAATGTAAGAACGCCTATCATCTCCGTGCTTCTCAACCATTTCATTAAGTTCATTGAGCAATATGTCTAATCTTCTTAGCCTTGATGAAATAATATCATTAAGATCTGCTATCTTGATTTGCAACTCAGAATACTCATTTTGTACTTTTTCAACGTCAAGCCGACTCAGTTGGTATAATCTTCTCTCAGCTATTGCTTTGGCTTGCGCTTCACTGAAATCAAACTTTTCTATTCCACTCATGGTTTCATCACCTCGCAAAATAGTTTCAAACTGTTCACGGCTGGCACTTGCTTTACCTACTGCAATAACATCATCAATCCGATCTTGTGCTTTGACTAGTCCTTCTAATATGTGAGCCCTAGATTCGGCTTTTTCTAGTTCAAAGATAGCGCGACGCTCGATTACCGATTCTCTGTGTCCAACATAAGTATGTAGAATCACCGGTAGAGTAAGTAAAACTGGTCTGCCGTCTAATATTCCCATCATGTTAGCAGAATAGGATTCTTGCAAACGACTTGATTTGTATAATTGGTTCAAAACCGCATGAGGGTCTGCATTATTCTTAACTTCAATAACTACTC
>DUJK01000092.1:1857-2868 GCA_013329925.1 Candidatus Poseidoniaceae archaeon | reverse complement strand
GCCACTAGCAGCAACTATTGCATCGTGAGCAGCAAGTTGAGCAAACTTATTTTCCGCACTAACAAACGTTAATCCAGTGATATTGGAAATCTCATCAGCGACCATTTGGGCAAACAATGGATGGGTATTCAAACCAGTACCAACAGCAGTACCTCCCAATGCTAATTCGAATAAATCATCCAAAGCAAAATCTAATCTTCTCAAATCAGCATCTAATTGAGATACCCATCCTGAGACTTCTTGACCAAGGGTCAAAGGAACAGCATCCATTAGATGAGTGCGGCCAATTTTAACAATCTCAGACCATTGTTTTGCTTTATCATCTAAAGCATTTCTTAATGCTCTTACACTAGGTAATAATTCGTGAACAAAGGCTTCAGCAGATGCGATGTGCATAGCGGTTGGAAATGTATCGTTTGACGATTGAGCGCGATTTACATGATCGTTTGGATGTACGGGCGTTTTCGAACCTAGCTTTCCTCCAGCGATTTCTATTGCCCGGTTGGCAATCACTTCATTGGTATTCATGTTTGATTGTGTTCCACTACCGGTTTGCCAAACTCTTAGTGGGAAATGCTCATCTAAATCGCCATCAATGACTTCTTGTGCAGCCTGGATAATCAGTTGCCCAATATCGGAATCTAGTTGTTTTAACGCTACATTAGTCTTCGCTGCAGCTTGTTTAAGAATGCCAAAAGAGCGAAGTACTCCCCTTGGCATGGTATCGTTGCCAATATCAAAATTGATTAACGATCTAGCGGTTTGGCAACCATAATATCTGTCGCTTGCAACTTCTAAATCGCCCATAGTATCGCTTTCAATACGTACGCCTACACTATCTTTTTTTGCAGGTTTGGTCGCTTTTTCAGTATTTGAAATCATCTTAGGATTTAATGCGCCGTCAATCATTTTGGCAATAGTTGCACTTCTCCCAGATTTGCCTTTGCCGACACTACGGTCTAACCTTACTGCTAATTCCTCAGGAATGCTAATACTGATTATTCGCCTATC
>DUJK01000092.1:0-1531 GCA_013329925.1 Candidatus Poseidoniaceae archaeon | reverse complement strand
ACTCTATGTTTAGACATAGTAAGCGGTTAATAATTAATTATTAAATAATATCTATTGCTCGAGTGGTGGACCAATTCCAACCTCTAAAGAACCATTTTTCCACGAACCACGATACATCAAACGTGTTTGAAATGGCATAATAAATTCGCCATCTGAAGTAATGGCAATCAAACCTCCTCTGCCGCCGAGTGGTGCAACTTCATCAAGCAGGCGTGTTGCTGATTGGGCCAGATCACTAGAAAATTGGTACCTCGTTGCCAAACTATGTGCTGCACAAGTACGGATGTATGCTTCCCCAACTCCAGTACAAGATACTGCTATTTTGTTATCAGCCCAAGTTCCAGCGCCGATAATCGCTGTGTCACCAACTCTTCCAGCCGGTTTACCTGTCATGCCACCAGTCGAGGTTGCGGCTGCAAGCCCCCCATTGCTATCAAGTGCTACCGCTCCTACAGTGCCCATTCCTTCATCTGAAAACTCGGTAACAACTCGGCCTTCAAGGTCGTGATCAAGAACTGAGTCATCTTCATCTGTAGATCCTGGTCTATCTTTGCTATTTTTCCACTGTTGCCATTGACCTAATCGTAACTCGGTTTTCAACCAGTCCTGACTAACTTCTTCAACGCCATTCGCAATTCCAAACTCATCTGCAGCATTGCTATTCATAATTACCGGCCAGCCTTGTTGTAAAATCACATTAGCAGCTCTAATTGGGTGTCGTAATTTTGACACATTGATAATTGCGCCTGCGGCTTTATCACTACCTCGCATAATCGATGCATCCATGGTTATCGTGCTATCTTCGCCGATAACTGACCCTTGTCCAGCATTGAATAACGGCTCATCTTCAAGCATTTCAACCGCTAATGTAACCGCTTCTAAACAATCTATTTCGCCACTTTCTAATTTGCTTCCTACTTGTTGTAAAACTTGTTTCATACAATCAATTCTCGCAGGATCTAGTGGCGTTTTACCCAACCAAGGGCCATCGCCGCCAGCACCTCCGTGAATTACCAAGATTGCCATGTATCACTGAACTACGGTACAACTGATTATTTGTTGTGGCTCGGCTGGTCTGTCGCCAGGCAACTTGCGGCACTTTTCAATTGCCTTTACGACTTCCATTCCGCCTACTACTTCACCAAAAACTGCGTGATTGCCGTTAAGCCACGGTGTTGCGACTGTAGTAAGGAAGAATTGGGAGCCCCCGGTGTTTCTACCTGCATTAGCCATGGAAAGAATTCCTGGTTTGTCGTGCTTTAGGGCGAGTGCAGAAGCCTCGCAGGGAATATTCCAGCCTGGGCCACCAGTTCCCGCTCGGCGGGACATTGGATCTTTGGAATTTGGGCAGCCACCTTGAATCATAAAGTCTTCAATTACTCTGTGGAAGTGTAATCCATCATAGTGCCCCATTGTCACTAATTTGATGAAATTAGCCACCGTGTCTGGTGCTTTTTCATCATATAGTTGAATCGTTATATCGCCTGCGGAAGTCTTCATCATTACCTGCATGGTTGTGCCAATAATCGGC
>DUJK01000064.1 GCA_013329925.1 Candidatus Poseidoniaceae archaeon | reverse complement strand
ATAAATAGGCCAACTTTTCTTGTTGTTAGGCCATGATTGCGCATTCTACGTTCATTGGAGAGATAATGAACTATGTCAGCAGCAGAACAATCTGGAACACCGGCGATGTATTCTATTATCTCTTCTTTTAGTCGCTCTAATCTAGCTTCTTTCTGACTTCCTTTGCCCCTCATTTCTATCATATAATGATACGCTTACAAAATATATAATTGCTAAATTGGGAGGTCCTTGGGGCCCCAGTATTCGGGTTTAGAGAGTTGTTAGAATGTCCTGCCATTTCATGAAAGAACCTTTTCTGAAATAATTTGTATGGAAGTCTCTCTGGCCGACATGATAGCATCGGATGATTTTCCCTCTGCTATCATAACACCCATGCCTGGTATGGACTGGAACTATTACTTGGCGCACATCAAATTTTGGCCCGTTTTGGTCTGGCTCTACGTCAGTACAAATCTCGACGTCCCCTTCCAAAGACATTGCCTCTATGGTTGGATGTCTAAGTTCTGAATCGAATTCTAGCATTATTTCTCCTTCGTTGGGTTTTACCGGGCGCCAATCAGTACTTCCACCGTTACCCAGCCACTGAATCATTGTCTTCATTTGTTGAACTGTAACAAAGCCGAGATGGGTCTTTTCCCACCATCCTTTGGATCTAGCCATTGTAATATGGTGGACTCCAGGTTGAATCATTCTTGGGTCTAGGCTATCTGCATATGTGCGGCACAAATCCCTGATTCTAACGGTAACTACCGGTATTATGCCAAGTCCAAGCCGGGCTAGTTGAAACGGGTTTGCTAACTCTCCCAGCAGCAATAGAGGGCGTCTATCGTTCATTGCAGGAGCGCCATGATTTGTGAGATGTTGGCTAACTTTTTCTTGCCCAACCATAGCATTACCAATCGCTTCCTTGATGTCCTCAATAGAGACCTCATGTTCTGCAATTGATGGTAAATCCAGCGCAAGAAATTCATTATTGGATACAATGAATGAGGATTTTGGCACCGGGAGTGGTGAATTATTCGGAGTATATTGCCACATCGAGGCCTTCATCTTCTCCATATAGTAGCCTCTGAGTTTTTGTTCTTGAATACGCCGATTATTCCGTGAAGGTTGATTCTAATTGGCATTGAGGGCAGGTTACTTTGATTGGTCGAATTGCTGGGATTCCTAACGCGACACCGCATCCGGGGCAGTTAATCGCTTGACTTACTTGTTGACGGCGTTGTGAGGCATCTTGACTAGGATCATATTCGAACCGATAATTGCTGGTTGGCGGCAATGTGGTGTTAATTGATTGCTGGTTTGCCGGCTGATTGATTGGTAACATTGCCAATATTTGAGCTGATGTGAGATCATATTTTTTACCGATGTTAACTGCTTGCAAGTTCCTCTCATAATCTGATGCAGCCATAAGAAGCGTGTATTCGTCAGGAGAAATAATCGTCATAATATAGTGGAAGTAATGTTTGTTTTAGAGCATTTACCTGATTTGATTACCCATATAATTTGCAAAAACAAGGCTAATACATGATATATATATTGGAAGAGTTCAAAACTGATTGTTGACGGCCCCGGGTTGAGGGGCTAAGGGATGAGTCGGACAAAAATGCGTAAATCTTCACGTGAAAAATTGGATAAAATGACTCCTCAAGAACGGTCTAAGGCTGTAAGAGGCATCACTTGTCGAGAAACTATGATTGATGCAAACTGGGTCTTTGCTAACGACACTATGGCTGATGTTCTAGATGATTTGACCCAAAACAATTGGGACCATGTCTTCGTTGTTAACAAGGAAGGCGTTCCAATGGGGAGAATTCATGCTGTTGATGTGTTGAAGATTGTCGCAAAAAAGAATGTCGAACGTTCGGTTGCCTGGATGTTGAGTGTTCCTGCAAAGCAACTAATCACTTTGCCGCCATTGACTGTGAAATCAAATACTCCTCTACTAAAGGCTGGGGCGCTCTTGCTTACCCACGACCTAACTCAGATTGCAGTAGTTAACCAAGACGGGGTCTTGGTTGGTGTTGTGGGCCACAAAACAATGGCTAAGGTTTTACCACGTTTCATTCTGTGATCAAATTCCCCAATAACGGTCTGATTGGGCTTGTTTGGCTTGTAATGAATTCTTGATGGTGGTTGCCATCCATAATACAACCACCCAAATCAATGGATATGCCAAATCGGTTAGAATTTGATTGACGCTGAATTCATAAGAATCACCGTTTAGAACGTTCGTTGAGATTTGGAGTGCTGAGTCTACGAATGAGTAAACAACCATGCCAAATATGCTCAAAACAATCAAACGCCCTGAAAATGAGCCACGTCTAAGACGTAAAAACATAAAGCCTGCTGTCGAGGTTAAGAATGCAATAACTATCCATGCTAACGCCGCATGGGTAACCTCAAGCCACAATATTGAGGTTGTACTATCGGCGACCAAATTAGTATAGGCTCGATATCCTTCAGCCACCGCAAATATTGCACTAAACAAGGTGGCAGTCCACAATAATGACGAAAACATTGCCGCATCTGCGTTATCTCTCATCTCTTGGATTACCCTATTTACAGTTGTCTCAATTCCTGCGCCCTTGCTGAAAATATACAGCCCTGATACTAACGGTAATGCGCCAATTACAATACCGCCAATTTCCGCTGGTAGCATTATCCCAAGGCCCAATATAGCCAGCACAAGTCCAAATGGAATCATAATCTTAGCACGCCACTTAGGGTCTTCTAGAGCTTTGACTATGTAATAATAAGTGCCTTCGATACCTTTGGATTGTTTGACTATTATTTTCTCAACATGATCAATTCTAACTTGAGACTGAATAATCGGCAAAACAGATTCATCCTCAGCCCCATCAGTCACTAGAATAGCCTTGTCAGGTTGGAATGTCGTGACTATTTCTTCGAGTTGAGCAGATATTGCCCGGTCTGAACGAATCCCTACTTTTTCATCGCCAGTAAGAATTGCGATTTCAACCTCATCATCATCCCCGAGTGATTCTGAAAGGTTGTCGTGTTGTGATAAAGCGCCTAAAATTGCATTTGTGTCGCTTTCTTCCGGATCTGCAATACCGAGTTTTAGTGCAGCAGTAAGGACTTGTCGGCGCCCAACTACAGGTCCTCTAATAGCAGTTTTAATGCCAAGATCGTTGTCACGATCAACTGTCAAAACGAGCGTACGAGTCATAGATTTCACCGTTGGTTGTACAGGCTAAAGCGTCTTACAATTCAAATCCTTCGCGCGATTTGGCTATGAATCAGTGGTTTTTTCATGCGAATCACTTGATTCGGTTTGATTGGTTTGCTCCCCTTCGATTGGTGAATCATCTGGTCGATTTTCTGCTTCTGAGTTACGGTTTTTTGCCTTCCAGCGTTGTGTTGCGCGGATATATTTGAGCGGGTGGTCCATCCACGATATATCGCATAACCGATCGTCTCCAGGTAGTACTGGACAGTTGTGATTTAGTTTCAATTTACTACATCCAGCAGGCGTGTATGCTCCTTCATAGACATGTTTTACCTGATATGATGTGGTTGATTCTTTAAAATCAGGCGCTCCTTTGAAAAATCCAACACAGGATTCTTCTGGCAGGGCTAATGCCGCAGATATTGAAGCAAGGAATAAACGGCCAAAGTGGTTGACGTTTACTCCATTGGTTAATTCAGCAATTATGTTTCTCATACATGGTGGCCAATCTGATTCTTCTGCGCCGACCAAAGCGATTGCTTCGCTAGCTTTGCTAGCCATTAGATTACGCACCATCCCCACTGGTTCTGCAAGGCGCATGGCAAGTTCAAGGTCGATATTCTTCATTTTTTCAAGCGCTTCCTGTTCGATATGTTGTTTTATTCGTTCGCGCAATAATCTAGCTAATTTTGCTGAAGATGAATATTGCTGTTCATTGAACAGTGTTACTTGCCCTGCGCTAACTTGATTATTGGCTAGGCGCCACCTTGAGCCAGTTATTTTAGGGCATATTTCGATGAAATCAGCAAGTCCAATTTTCCATATATTGCCGTCTTGACTCTGCCTTAGTTTTCTTGCACTTGCTCGATTCGATGGTTGATAAAGCGCGATTGAATGATCTGCTTTGTCGATTCGTGAAATAAATGTTTTAGCGATTTTTATCAAATTTTCTGAGTCTCTAATCAAGATTTGCTCCGCGCGTGTTGCCTCTGCCTGTGCCCATCGTGATATCAGCCTTTCATCTTCGGAGGCAAACACTACTAAACGAGCATAGTAAAACGAAAATGCTTCTATTATTCGCCCTTCTTCGGTAAAAATATCTCCACCAACAACGGCTACTCCTTCTTTTGATTCAATTGAATCTATCAACCTAATACGAGCCCTTTGCCTAGCTTTTTCCATCCATTGGCCTTGTAGTAATTCATCCAAGTCGATATCGTGGGTCAGGGCTAACTTTTGTATCCATGAAGAGGCTTGGGGAAGGAACGGATACCTAGCTAAAGTCACTTCATCCTCTATTGAGGGGGTGACTTTTGGAGTCGGCATGAGGACTCGACATTCTAAGACCCATATCAATACCACCATGATAATGGTTCATTTGGTTGATTGGCTTGGCAGGGTTGTGACTGAACACTTAGCCTCGCAGTTAATACAGGTGCAGTCTGTGGTAAGAGAGCACTTTGGTTGGAATTATGATGATGATTTATCGAGTGCTAACAAAATGAGCGTTTTGTTTTCCACCCATAGCCCGTTTGGGGTTGAGAAATGGTCAGTAAAAGCCCGTGAAACTAATAAAAATAGTTTGCAAAAAACCCTTACAGAAAGTGAGCGAGTGATTATTGTCGGAGCGTCTATCACTGAAGAAGAATTGTCAACCAATGATTTAGAAAATTGTGCAATTATTGCAGCAGATGGCTCTGTTGGTGCAATAGCAACCCACCACAATTTAGCCTGTGTAGTAACTGATTTTGACGGTAATCCGCATCTTGATGCAGTGGCAAAGAGTGAGGTGCTTTTTGTTGCCCACGCGCACGGGGATAACCAACAACGGTGGGAAAAAACGCTTGATAAATGGAATAGATATCCCAGCCAACCCAATCTAATATTGACCCATCAAGTCAATCAAAGTATCAATGGAATGGAGAATTATGGTGGTTTTACTGATGGAGATCGTGCTGTATGTTTGGCGATTGGGTTAGGAGTGAAATCAGAAAATATTACGCTCCTTGGATTTTCTACCGGGCAAATCGGTAAATGGTCTGGAAATACTAATATTGAACAAAAACTGATGAAATTGGAGTGGATGTACAAAATTATTGAGATGATTGGATTGGAACAACAAGTGGATGTTAGCGCTTCTTCAGCGCTTTAAGACGATCCCTCAAGGCTTTCTTGTGATTGTCTTGGTCTGTGTCGATTTCATTCTCAAGTCTTCGGTTTAACATCTCTGCATCCCATACAAGTATTTCTCCCGCTTCATTACCAACAACTATCCGGTTACTGCTGGACACGATATTGCTTATTTTACTGCAACTCATCGCAGCAATCTGTTGACCGCTATCGCAGTAAATTATCTTTAACTGCCCGTTTAATCCATCTGAATGAGCATACCAGAAGCTTTGCGTATTGTTAATTTCAAACCCAACCGCTTGGCTTGATGGTTGAATATTTTTTATCGACCATAATTGAGAGGCATCATTACTTAAGCAGTTGATTGAATGCTCTGCAACAATAATTAGGTTTTCTTGGTTATCTGCTAGGATTGCCTCAATTGACTCACCTTCTATTGAAGTGATTTTGCCATTGATAGATGATACGTCTCCATTAGCATGACCAAATATTGGCTTATTAGCAATTAATTCCCCGAAGGTAACGGGAGATATGGGTGCCAATTGTTGGTAGTTTATGTCGCCATCCTGATTGAACATTGCAATACCCATTTTTGGCCGCCCTAGTCCAATAATTACCGCATTACTGTCGGAAAAAATTGTCCATGGGCGCTCATCCATGTGCTTTGTCCAAAGGTTATTTCCGTCAAAGGTAAAACACCAAACTGCTGAATCGATGAAATCATTGTGTTCTATATCGTAAACTGATGATGTGGCATAAACACGGCCTTCATGAATTATTACCTCATCAGCACTGCCTTCAAGGGCAAACTGCCACATTAATTCACCAGATTTTCGACTCACTGCTACAATGTGTAGGCCTGCTGTTGCAAAAACAAATTCTTCATTGGACGCAATACTGGAAATTCTATCTGGCAGGTTAGTTGACCAGTTATTTTCACCTTCGCAGTCCCAATACGTCAACACGCCATGCCACCCGCCGGCAATGATGTCATTTGATTCATCAATTGATAACGCCGAAACGGGCTCACCTAGTAAACGGGTCATCCAACATGCGCCAACCATGTTCATTGATGCTGTTAGACTGTTCGAGGTGATAATACAGACGGAAGATTGCTCGAAGTTTTGGTTAATTGAGTGTCCGGCGTGGTTTGCTAATAGTAAAAGTTAGAATAAAGGCGACTAAACTAAACATGCAAGCAGAATAGTAATGCCCCATAGTAAAGAATGACAGAACCGTAGCGGTTCTAAGCAAGTAAACAGATCCTGTTTTCATTGACCAAATCGCAAATCCGGCGGCTAAAATCGCCAAACTGATAAATCCAATGCCAATTGCTGAATAGATCAATGAAGCACCTGAATCCATAAGTGGATGGTCCATTTGTTTAGCTGAATTATCAATTTCTCTGATTGTGCAATTTGTCGTGCCGTCAGCACATGGCTGGTTGGCAAATTCCTCCTGGGAAGGAATCTTGAAATCAATGCTAGTGAATCCTATTGGCTCAAATAATGCAGGTGGAGAAAGTAATACTCGGTTAGAATAGCGATCTTTGTATTCATCTCTATCTACAATTATGTCGACTCGCGTAATTCCTGGATCTAGTTGTTCAATTTCAAAAAATCCATCGGTATTTGTTTGAACTGAGCTAGTATTCCAATAATCGCCCTCATACCAAGAGATGTAGACTGTTGCGTTATCGATGGGTTCTCCTTCATCATCGTAAACATTGCCGTTGAAAATAGCGGATTCGTCAGGAGCGTTTTGAGCAAATCGAAACACGAACTCATCTGGCCTGACAAGTCCGGATTCAGGTTGCGTGAAATCAAGCCCATTTACTAGACCAAGTAGACA
>DUJK01000196.1 GCA_013329925.1 Candidatus Poseidoniaceae archaeon | reverse complement strand
ATGACGGACATGACGATGGGATGGATGACGACGATAGCAGCGATGATGGAGAGAGTGATTTATTCACCGCTGCGGACAGTGATAATGATGGTTTAGTGACAACTTCTGATATTGTCAATGCAATCCTATCTATGGACGCACCTACCCCACAAGATGCGCTAGATCAGGGTGACATGGATCAATCTGACAGCATTTCTTGGGATGAATTTGTTCAATTGTGGAACATGGAAGAAGACGAAAGTGATGCAGATGATCAACATCTAAACAACAACCCTCAACTAGAATCTGACTTTCACGCAGCGTTCAATAACAGCGATGCAGACTATGATGGCAATCTCTCAATTGATGAGCTACAATCTTTTATTGATGATGTAGCCACCCTATCAACTACTCAAGAAGAGATAACAGAAATGACAACCATGTTTGCACCGTACGTTGCTTGCGTTGATGGCAATAGCGATGGTAGCCTTGACCAAGTAGAATTTTCGGATTTCTACGGTGCAGTAATGTACGGCATGGAGAATACCGAACTCGTATTCTGTACACTCGATTCAAATCAAGACGGTACTGTAACGGTCAGCGAGTATGCCGACTTTATGAACCAAACTGGAATGTATTCAGAAGAATACCCAATGACTGAAGAAGATTGGGAAGGCTTCACCTCGCTCATTGGAATGTATGATACTGATGACGTAGAAGGACTAAGTCTAACAGAGTACCAATCATTTATGGAAGACATATCACCTAGCGGTGGTGGAGATTGGGAACCGTATTATGGTGGTTACTGTGAGTGGGAAGGTAATCCAACTGATGATGATAATGTTTGGTCTTGCAAAGATGATGAATCAGACACAGAATGGGATACATGGTGGTATTACTGTGAACTTTATGGTGAGGACTGGTTCTGTACAGACGATTATGGACAAAGCCCTGACTGGGAATACTCTGCAACCGGTACGCTATACCAAGATAACGGCGGCGATGATGACCACGATGATGACGGACATGATGACCACTCAGACCATGGTATGGCATATGATTGGGTGATTGAATCTGCAGACATGATGTTAGATGCTGAACTCATTGGAGCTTTTGCTGATTATGAAATAGTATTGGCAAATTGTGCAGAAACTGATTCTGACGATATGATGGGCACTACTGAATTAGACTGTGGCAACGATGTAATGAAAGTCACAATCGCAGATGCTACTGTATCAGGAGCACAAATAATGTTCCACGATACTGACATGTCTGGTACCATAACTGCTGGTGACATGATTCATATCGACCCAGACATTGATGCTGGTGGCGAATGGAACACTGTCAGACTTTACTCTGCTTCAACACAGACATACTCTGACGAGAACCCAATGCTACCTGGCTTTGGTGCTGCTGCTGGTTTAATTGCGCTGCTTGGTGCTGCTCTACTAACTCGTAGAGACTGAAGTCAAAAACTGACTTGTAACTCCATCACTAGATGGAAACAAAGCGGAACATGACCTTAGATACTGCAGAGACCATGAGGATAATCATGAACGAACCAATAGCCCAACGGGCCCAAGGACGCTCAGGTTTGGCTGGTGGCCACGGGTCAAAACCAAGCCGTTCAGCCTCCTCAACAAGTGCTGCAAGTTCAGCCAGTTCTTCCTCAACGCTTTGGGCAGGCATTGAATGTCGGTTGATTGGGTCATACATCAATATGAGTGACGATTTGACAAACATAATGTTTTAACTCAGCGCCTTGAAAGATGTATGGTGATGTAGTGACTAGTAAGCCAAAATCAAATGGTCAAACCATATTTGTTACCGGAGTAAATGGCCATATTGGCAATCACATAGTTGGAGACTTACTAGCACACGGCTACAGTGTCAAAGGCTCAGTGCGCGACCTAAATGATGATGCTAAAACCAAGCATGTGATACAACATGCTACTGTTCTTGGAGTAAATGACCGTCTAGAACTTGTTCAAGGAGACATCCTAGAAGCAGATAATTGGGCGGAAATGATTCAAGGGTGTGATTCATTATTCCACACAGCAACAATTTATTCCAATACCAAAGATGGTCAACTAATCATTGACACGGCACTACTTGGCACCACACACCTACTAACTGCAGCCAGAGATGCTGGAATCAAACGGGTGATCTACACCTCGAGTGTGGCAGCAGTTGGTAATACTCCCAAAGGGCGAGCCAAGACTGAAGAAGATTGGCAAACTGAACGCTCTTCACCATATATTATTGCGAAAACAGATTCAGAGCGCAAAGCCTGGGAACTAGCCAAAGAATTTGATATTGATTTACGAGTTATTAATCCAAGTGCAGTTATTGGTGGCGGGTTTGTTAATGCCACGCCAAGCGTTAATTTCTTTCCTGATATCATCAACGGTAATGTACCGATGGCACCAAAAATTCCACTCTCAATTGTTCATGTCAAAGATGTTGCAATAGCTCACAGGAGAGCCTATGAAGTTGATGAGGCAAAGGGAAGATTTATCCTTGCACCGCACAATAACTTAACCTTGGTTGATGTTTGTCGAACTGTAAAGAAACTATATCCTGAAAGCAAGGCTCCAAAGCGAGGCATACCGCGGTCAATGATGTCGCTTGTCGTATTATTTGATTGGTTTAACGGACTAAGGGGTAAGAAGCGTTACATGACAAGAAAAACGGTCAAAGGTTTCTTCCGCGGTGATTCTAACATGTCTTCAGCAAAAGCCACAGAAGTCTTAGGCATGGATTGGATTTCCCTTGATGATTGCATTACTGACACGGTTGAT
The DNA here is from genome assembly GCA_013329925.1 of Candidatus Poseidoniaceae archaeon. Lineage (GTDB taxonomy): Archaea > Thermoplasmatota > Poseidoniia > Poseidoniales > Poseidoniaceae > MGIIa-L1 > MGIIa-L1 sp8734u. The sequence goes on along the minus strand of DUJK01000196.1, from coordinate 2,921 downwards.
GAATTCAAATCACGGTCGTTGGTACAATAGGCTCAGAATGATCCTCGCCCTTCGCCCATTTCTTCTTGATAAACTTGAATAAAACTCTGGAAAAAACCATCGAGAATAGTAGGAATATGATCGATGTCCAGATCGGAAGATTATCGCTAGTTGCGATGAAGTAGGTGACCACTAAAATACCCATCCCATATACGGCTCTAAAGGCGGAAAAAAACATCAAAGAGCGGAACGCTGGAGAATTGCTCAGCCGGGTAAAAAGAGTCAACTTTCCACCTTCCTCCATAAGGCATGCTGAAACTTTTAGTTCAAAATATGATGTATTGCTGAGACTATTTTAGCCAAGTGTGTTAAATTAAAAGGAGAAAAATTTAGCCTTAAGCAGTTAACAAGAGTATAAAACAGTCGCGCGACGGCAAACCGCTATGCAAAGCAGTAAATACACATACGTAAAACTCAGTGGAATATCCTGCATGAGGTGTGGTAGATTAGACGGAATAAGCGTCGATGCATCCGGTAGATGTGCAGACTGCATAAACATGCATTACAACATCGATTAAGTTCACTCTTCTTCACTTTTCTCTGCCTTAAATGGCGAGAATATCCCGAACTCCTCGATTATATCACAAGGACCGGGTAACACCGCTAATATCTCATCTGTTGAGATGCCGGTATTTTTGTAGATTCTATTAGCCAATCTGTCTTTTTTAGAGATCCCTGGAGTAAGTATTGCATATCTCGAGCAAATTGACAAGATAAGTTCTGGAGTGCCACTCATCAACAGTGGAACTCCGTTTATTGCCACGATTCCAATACCTATTTTCACATCTAAATCTCTAAACCATTGTCGTTGTCCACGAACTATAAATGCACCTTTACCGACAAACTCACCAGTTTGAGCAGTCTTGGAAACTTGTGCAGGTTTAACCGCAAATACGGTGCCATGACCGCCTCCACTTGCCCAGGCACGGCTCCAGCATAGGGCAAGTGTTGCCGCTTCAATCAATTTTTCATCAGTAATTCTTTCATCACCCAATTTATCGACTAACTTGAATGTTGGAATATCTTCAGGAATATGACTAGGTCGGTTTTCATCGACAACAAAACCTTGACTGGCTCGAAGACTACAGCTCGGGGCGCCATGAATATCAGCGTGTAGATACATGTCAGAGCCAGAGAGGTGTTTTTTGACAACTGCATCATTACCTTTGGCATCTTTACCACCAACCAGTAAATGTCCACCTGAAGTCATTGACCAACGATGGTTTTCAAACCATAGACGTTTGCTACGCTTTAGTTTACTTAATCGACCACTCTCTTTGGCTTTGACTTCTTTTTTCAAAGCACGTTTTAATTGTATATTTGTCTCTTCTAAAGCATCAACAGCCCCCTTAGTTTTGGCTTTTTGCTTAGTAGCAGTAGTGAAGAAATGTTGCGCGTTTTGATGCACTGTGTCGTCTAGTCGAAGTTTGGCTTGTGGACCTTTTGGTTCGTTATTTTCATCTGGTAAAACACTGATAAATGTCCGCTCTGCCGCATTCATTGAAACTATCCACGGTATTTGTTTGGCCATTTTTTGGGTTTCTTTCCAACCATTATTCTCAACTGCTGCCTTGATTTGTGATAGCAAACTTTCAACATGGCTCCAATTATTTTGGATAGTATGTCCAATCATTTGTTGTTTGTCAATTTTCTTGGTGAATTCAGAAAGTGCCTTTTCCTGCTGCGCTTTTCGGCGTTCAAGTTTTTCCACCTCAGTAGAGAAACCTCGTCCGGGTGATGCAATATCCAACTTTTCTGCTTCCCGTCGGGCAAGCGCACCTGCGTCATGAGCACCTCGCCAAGCATCAACTGCTGAACACATGCTTGGAAACTCCATTATCACCTTATTTTCGTGAGCAGGAAGTAATGTTGGTGAAGCTTCACTAGCATATTGTTCGAGAAATTTGTCTCGCTTAGCATCATCTATCTGCTCATCAGATAATAATTGTAAATCTTCATCGCTTTGCTCCTTATCAGGCTTGAGAATTAGGTAACCTTTCGCATGGTTTAATCCATCTAGTAAGGTTTGCAAAGCATTATCGATTTTGGCCACATCTACTTCTGTAGTTGGAGTATTCGGGTCTATTCCGGCTAACTCACACACTGCATTGGCATGGGTGCTTCCTAAGTTTGCTTTACCACCCAAAGTTGCAACCAAATCACGGTCTGACTTTGCAAAAATATCACCCAATGCTGCCTGATCTAGGCCGTGCGGGTCTGAAGCTGCTGGCGGCGGTTGATATTGAGCCCCTTTTTTCAACACTCGACCGGAGTATTTGGCATGAGTCAAAGGCTGAATTATAATTCCCTCATGGTCAACAAGAATCACATTTCCCTCTCTAAACACTTCAACGTAAAGATGCATTTGACCGAATTTGGTATCGAAATCAAGCGCTAACACTCGATCAAAACCCAATTGCCTTACCGCAGTCATTCGAGCATTCTTGAGATATTTACGCAGCACCATAGCGAACGGTGGTGGAGTCATTGGCATAGGACGGTCCCGGTTTGATGTGTAAACTCTTGAACCTCTCACGATTACTAAATCAAATTGATTACTTTCTTTTGGATTGATACGCAAGACTATTTGTTCATAGTGCGGCATATATGATTTCTTGACATAAGCACCAGCAAATTGGCTTAATTCGCCAACGATTGCTCGAAGGTCAAACCCGCTCATGTTAGCCTTCATACTACCGCCTCATGTTGCTGTGTGATTCTCGCTTATTGAATGCTACTTGAACCGTAGTAAGACTTTCCCGATATTCTTGGCATCATGAATGTGTTGATGGGCCTTAGCAGCATCTTCAACTGCAAAAATCGAATCAATAACCGGGTCCAAAACACCTGCTTTGACTCCTTCCAAAATTCGTTGTAGTTGA
>DUJK01000093.1 GCA_013329925.1 Candidatus Poseidoniaceae archaeon | reverse complement strand
CATATGACCTAACCAAACGCCATCTAGCAAAGCCAATTTATTGGCCCTAGGCGCATAATGGCCACCACCTAAGGTAACCAGTACAAGTTCGCCAGAATGTTCAACTGAATCCCAAACCCCAACTTGCTTAGTACCGTTTAGGCCAAGACCTTCTGCGATAATTCCAGCCAGGTGTTCTGCTGCTTCTTCATCAGGCCAAACAGCCTCTGTAGAACCAATTTCTATGAATAATGCAGGGACTTCTAACCAAGGTCCATGATGAGTGACTTCTAATGTAAGTTCAAACCGTTCCGCTAGTGATGTACCATTGACAGAATTGGTTAATTTCTTCCACCAAGATGCAAGTCTAGTTGATGGTGGAGGGGCATATCCGCTTTTACCGCCATATTGTGCCTTAGTACCACGCAGTAAATGTGGAACTCCGATTGGGTGAAGAGTCAATGAGGGTTTTCCACTTGCAGCAGCATGCCTTGATGGAAAAATAACCTCGCAGACATTCTCTCCAGTTGCTATATTCCAACGCTTGTCAATATTATCCTCGAATAAAATCCCATCCTCAAATAACCACATTCTGACCTTACCGTGTTTGTAGGCGATTTTCCCCTCGACTGGGGCTAGTTGTTGCCAACTAAATTTCTCCAACAATACCTTTGCTTGGTTATAGGATGCAATGTCCCCTTGATTGACTGCTAATATAGAGACAACCTCAGTGGCCATAACAGCCTGTAAAGGTGAACATTTTTGACTTCTTTCCATACGAGATTTGACAAACCACAATCAACTCGAGGTGTCATGGCGTGGGGGATTCCGGACAACCTTGAGTTCACACCCAAGGAAGTTTTACGTTATTTTAACGGCCATATTGTGGTTGGAGTCGATGGTGAATTACAAAAAATAGACCATGATGGAAATTTAGTAGGCCAACCAAAAAAACCGTTCCCAACACCAATTAAAAGTGCTGTCATAATTGATAATATGCTCGTAGCCACTTGGTTAGACCAAGAATTACTACTGGCCAGGATGGCTGCTATTGACCTAAATAATGATTTTCAGCAAGGTGTTAATCGAGGAGATCTAAGAGTGAGGAGGACTATTGACAAATCTATTCACCCACAAGGTAATACTTGGTCGCACGTACTTGACGCTGAACCACTTTCCCTCACTGCTAATTCAAATTCATTCACCTTTGTATTATGGCGTAAAGGAATCTACAATCTATCGGTTGAGGCAATTGAAAATTGGCGATCTCCTGAACCAAGTTGGAAAAAATTAGCTAAAATTCCTCGAGCAATGGAAACTGTTGGAACTACTTGTGATGAACAATACTTCGAGAGTTGGTCAAAAGGTGGTGGAATCATACGATTTGATATCAAATCAGGTAAAACAATCGAGAGTAAAATAATACCAATAGATGGTTATCTAGAAGCTGTTTTCAAACATGGTGAACATTATTTACTACAACTAAACAATTCCATTATCGCAATATATGAAGCAGGTGAAATAAAACTAACCGCCAAACTTTCAGGACCGATAAATTACGCCGAGTGGAGTGAAGATGATCAAGGGTGGCATATAGCAGGATGGCGTGAATTGGCCTTTATATCAGCCAAAACTATGTCTAGAACACAACTATCTGAAATTGCAGTCTACATAGATGGTAATTCAGGTATCTATCTGTGTAATGATGGTACTTGGGACATCATTGATGCACTAGAAGAAGAGTAATCACTCATCATTCATTTTGGTGTAGCCGCAACGACCACATGATACGCGGTTCTTGTGAACTGCTAGGAATATTCCTGGGCCGCAACTTGGGTGTGGGCAGAACTCTGCTTTACGCTCCAATTTACCGTCTTCTCCAACAGAGTATTTACTCCACTTACCTGCTGAATTAGGTCCGTCTCCCATCACTCATCGCCTCCTTCTTCTGGTGCAGCTTCCTCTGATGCGGCTTCTTCTGGTGCAGGCTCTTCAGCCTTTTCAGCAGCCGGCTCGGTATTACCTGCTCGGAAACTCTCGTGGCGCTTGTGAATATATTGTGGTTCTACCTTCATTGATTCTGCATCACCATAAATGTAAGCAAGACCTGTAGTCAACGGTTGACCAAACCTTGTATTGGTGTATTTGATTACAATATGTTCTGGATTTGACTTAGGCTCAAGTGTCTTAACTAAATCCATTACGTCTTTCCTCGAAGGTGTTGCTTTACCATTATGTCGCATACTGAATTTAATCTCTACACGATTCAATAATTTGTTTTCCATTCTATCAACAATTTGCATTTTATTCACCTCATCTAGTGTTTACCTTTAGGGCATATTTGCCGGGTCTATCGACATTCAATCGCTTAGCGATTTCGGAACGTTCTGGATTCATGATTATGACATATCCTTGCCAATCTGTGGTAACCTGTGCACTAGGGCAACGATTGCATTGGGGGATATCTTTTTTCTTTTCAGGATCTGGGAGAATCATACTACATTCAGCGCATGCAAACGGGTTTTTTGCCATATTTTACACCTCACTCATTGTTATCTTCTTCAATCCAGTTATGACATCCAAGTCCTGGTTGCTTACTAGTAAGACCAATTTTTGACCTTCTAGGATCGCTGGTATCTGGTGAAAGTGATACAATTCTTGCTCGAATTGAATCACCAATCGCAAGTCTGCGGCCAGTTTGCTTTCCTTCAATCCAGCCCATTCCAACATTAGCATCTACACTATCTTCCATAATCTGGGATTTGTGTAATAGTGCTTCCATTGGGCCAATTCTAACGAATGCACCAAATTCATTGACTTCTGAAACTACTCCTTCAACTACTTCATAATCATCCATACAGAACAATACTGCATCAAATCTAACTCTTTGATAAATTGCTCCATCGCCGTGAATAATTCTTCCACGCCCAAGCGTCGTGTGGTTGGAAGTAACCAAAACAAATCTGTTATCATCATCAAATCGACCTTCAAAGGCAGTCATTGAGAGTCTGTCGATGTGCTGGTCTAATGATTGACCCTTACGCATGTATTCAGCTGGGATACGGATTGTATCCTCTTTTGTTACGATTTTGTACATCATTTCACTTCCTTTGGCCGATTCAGAGGAATGAGGGAAGAATAGCATGCTATCCTGTCCTTCACCGGTATTACCTCGGGATAGAATCGACCGTAGTCATTCTGTCCACCGACGACCCCTATTTAATTGAAACGGAATTTAGTGGACTACGGACTAGTTTGGGTTTTGACAGAAATACCCAAATTTGATGCAAAAACTGTTCGAACTGCCATAAGTCATAACAACCCCTTCGACACACATAGTATTGATGTCATCTGCGACAGCCTTAGATAAGTGGCGAGTAAAGACATCATTGTTCTTGGTATTAATCCTATTTTTGATGCCACTATCAAACTTCAATTCTTCTGGGAACCATGATTCTGAGTTGATAGAATTTCAGCCAGCGTTGGTTATCGACTCTGAACCTTGGAACCCTATAGCCCAACCATGGGGCCAATACGGCCGAGTCCCGACACACAATGGCTCTATGCCAAACCATTCACCGGATGGAGGTCCTGGAACTGGTGATGTTGGTGATGTGTCTAACTATGGAGTAATTGACTCACCTACAGTAAATTGGGTTGCACTAGATGACTTAGATGGTGCTGATACTTATGGCTCGATAATTGGTGATTTTTCTGCTTCAGTAACATCCACTGCTGCTTCTATTGAAAGGTGTGGCGAAGGAGAGTTATTCGCCGTAATAATATCAAGTGATAGTGGCTCAAGTACAATGAGTATAGTAACTGGTGATGAGGCAAAAACTGCATGGGAAGTAGAAATCGGACAAACTGAGGCTGTCCGCTCTACTCCTATGTTAGCCGATATCAATCAAGATGGTAAGACTGAAATAATTCTAACTTATGATACAGATTCGACCTTTGAGGTTGAAGTTTGGTCACCAGAACTTAGTTGCTCAGAATCTGGATGGGTAAAATCAGGTCACGAAAATGAGAAGTTATGGTCGATGAGTGATTCAGACTACAGCATAGGTATCAACAGCCCACATTTTGCCACTTCACAAAGTGATCACAAATCAATAACTCAACCATTGATTGCTGATCTAGACTTAGATGGTGATGCTGAATTAGTTGTAGCACTGGTAGACCGTAATTCAAACAACCCAACCGTGACTGCATTAACTCTAACCACTTCATCTCCCACAGACTTTGATTGGGAAGTTGTCTTGGATAGAGGGACACACCCTTCAGATCCTGCGTGGGGTATGCTTGATGATGACAGTACAGCAATTGTTTTGACGACAATTGATTCCAACTCTGGAAATATGTGGATTTGGCGAATTGATGGAGCAACCGGCTCTCTAGATTGGGAACGTGTATCTGTTGATGGTACCGATTCTGATTCAGACGCACCTAGATTACGTCTTCCTGGGCCAGTAGTTGTTCAGCTAGATTCAGATAGTGCTCCTGAAATGATTTTAACAATTCCAACAGACTCTAACGGTCGAACACCAGGTAACGGGGCTAGATTTGTTGCTATGGAGATGACTTCTACCGATGAAATCTTTGAATTCCGCACGCCAAATGGATATGCTGATGCTCAACCACTACCAATTGACACCGACAATGATGGTATTCATGACCGACTTTGCTGGGTGACATGGTATTCGGAATCTAGTATCAACTTTAACCGAAAAGGTATGGCTGGATGCCATGACATTTCCGAAGACCCACCGATAAAAGAGTGGTCAAAAGATATGCAGAGGGGGAGTGGTAATGATAATGACGAAATTGCCGTAGCTCCACCAATATGGATGGACATTAATGATGATTCTATGGTAGATATAATTGTGCCATTTGGTAAGCGTCTGTGGGCATTTGATGGAGTTGATGGAACCTCATCAGAAGTATCTGATGGATGGTCATCTCCACTCAGCATGCCTCACAGAGTTTGGTCTGCTCCTGCGGTGGCAGACATGGATAATGACGGAACATTAGATATTTTGATTGGTGATACGTTAGTATCTCAGCACGTCGCAGATTTTGCCCCACTTAGTGATAACAGAGGTATTAGTTTCAATCCAAGTCAACCTGACCCCGGAGATTTAGTAACAGTAACTGGTTTATTTAGCAACATAGGGACTTTAGACAATCAAGATGACTTAGATGTGGCAATCTTGCAAAATGGCAATGAAATCTCGCGCCAGAGATTTACTGATGTTGAACCTGTAGCACCTTCTGGTAATGGTGGACCATATACATTCAGTGTTGATATCGTGGCGCAATTAGGAATTCACACATTTGAACTAATCATTGATGTCAATGATAATTTATCAGAATCTAGAAAAGATAACAATAATGCCACCGTAGAACTTGTAGTAGTTGAACCATACGCTGCTCAAATTGATATTCCAAATAGCATACCTCGTATCAACCCTGGAACCAGTGAAATCGTCAGTATATCTATGCTATCAACTGGTTCTCGTACTGAAGATTGGACACTTACATGGGATGATTCAAATCTTCCTGATGGATGGTCAATCAGTCCAGACATCAACCAAAATCTAAATCCAACTTTAGTACCGGGAATCGATAATGATGTTGACTTTGTTGTATCAATTCCTCAGTCAGCACTAGGTGATGATAATTCATATGTCATAATGACACTGACCTTAGACCTTGACCAGAATATCACATTTGACACAATCTTACCTCTGGAGGTACTCAGAACTCGAGGATTGACAATCGTCGGACCTAGTGGCCTTGATAGCACCTCTGGTTATGGTAGACCAGGAGATGTAGCCACTGCTTGGATGATGATTGAAAACCTTGGCAATGCCTATGAATCTACCACATCAATAGATTGGACTGCTCCATCATGGGGTGGAACTCCAACCTTACATGATCAAACCGGCACTGAAATTTTCTCATTAAACTTAGCACCTGGTGAACAAAAAGAATTGTTTGTCCACCTTAACACTCCACAGAATATCCAGTTGAGTTCAGTAACAACGTCCACTATGACAATGTGCATTGGTAGTGGCGCAGAAACTTTGTGTGAAGATTTATTCGTCAATCTCACTGCCTCTGCCGTTACCATTCAACCTACTCATCAAAGAACTCTACCTAACCAAACACTAGAATGGCAAGTTGATGGAACAATACCAAATGACGGACAGATTTCGTGGAATACTGCTTCAGCAAATATGATTCATACAAACTGGATATGGAGTACTGATGGTGATTTGACTATCAACGGCAGCAATATTGAGGTAAATGGTGTAGCAGATGAGCCGTTTAGCGGCAACATATATCTTGAACTACCAGTCAATGCAGTACCTCAGCGTCACTATTTCCAAACTGATTCACTCAATGACCCAAATCACGACTTAGATTTCACCATGCAGGTACTACAAGTATTCCGTAGTGATGCCACAATATTGCAACCAATCCCCAACCAAGTTGGAGAACCTGTAGCATTATTTGTGGAATTAACCAATCAAATCCTCCTGCGATTAGAAAATCCCGGTAATGGAGAAGATGAATTCTTGTTAACTGCAGAAGTAGTGGAAAGTAATGAAATGAGTAGCCCTCCAGTAGTAGAATTCACCACCTATAATCCACAACGAACACTTGGACCGTTAGCAACCACAATCGCTACAGTAGATGTCATATTATCAGAAGATACACCGGCCCAAGAACCATTTACTCTTAGATTCACCTGGAATTCACTTAGTGATGAAACTGTATTTACGGTTGTTGATTTATTGATAGAGGCTGAACCAGATCATAACTGGAATGCTTCATTTGCCCAGGGACTCAACCACCAAGTAACGCCATCTGAGACAGTCAGTCTTGATTATCAAGTAATTAACACAGGCAATGCAATAGATAACTTGATTGTCAAGCCGAACTTTGAACTGACTTATTTCGGGCAAGACAACAGTCTGTGGCATGCTGAAGAAATGAATTATTCTGATATTGAAGTAAATGAGAGCGTGGATATGCAACTGCAATTTACTACGCCATCAGATGCATGGTCTGGAACAAGTGCTGAATTAACACTACAATTGTTTTCTGACAACTTATTGATTGATAACCTCACTTTAACCTTCAATGTGATTCAAGTCTCGGGTTGGAAGTTAAACATATCAGATACCAATTTGATAATTAATCCCGAAGGGCAAAATCTGACGCTAAACGTTGAACACTTAGGCAACCTTGCTAGACAACCATGGTACACTAAAGCAGGTGATGGTTGGAATATTACAGTCCCTCAAAATGGCCTCGAGGTTGATCCTTATGGCACCTCAACGGTCACTATTTTTGTCAACCCACCAAAAAATGCTGCTGCAGGTGAGGTTGGTGTTTTACGGCTAAGAGTTTCTGACGGTGACGGGTCGGGTCAAACCATACAAGAAGTTCCTGTCAGAGTTGGAACATCACCAAGTATTGAATTACATTCAAAGGGCTTTTGGGCGGTTAATCAATCAAATAATGGAATGCCAACTGCTTGGCTGGTAAACTCTGGCAATGATATTGCTGTTGTTCAAATCTCCGTATCTGGCATCCCCAGCCAGTGGTCAATTAATCATCCGCAAAGTATGGTTATATCACCAGGTCAAGTCATGGGAATACCAATTAGTATAGCACCAGACAGTAGTTGGGATAAATCTGCTATTACTGCTACAATAGAAATAGAACACCCAATACTTGGCATGCAAACTATGACACTTTCAGTAGAAGATTCTAGTTTTGTCTTTGAATCTACACCAGTAATCTCTGGTGTCAGTGGTGATACAAGGCTAATTAGTGTCTCTAACACAAATATATCGTTTAACTCACTAGTGACAATATCTAATCAAAATTTAGTAGCCACACTATCCAGTAATTTACAAAACATTTCAATAATTAATGATAATAGTGGGCAAGAATACTATATTCATTCCGCAGGATATCAGTTGCCACAATTTTCTGCATCGTGTACTTTTGATTCAAGTTCAATGGAACAGTTAGGCATGACTACTCTATCAACCAAAGTTGCTACTTGTAATCTTGCAGCAACCCTAGATGAAGCATTTAGCGGTTCTGTTATACTAATTACCAGCATGGGTGAATATGTAGAATTAGAAGAGTCGATATTTTCCTTATCCGCCAATACTACCGAATCTTTTGCAGTCAATACTAGTAACTGGAAACCAGAAGCTGGTGAAATGACTCTAACTTTATTGATTATTGACTCTTATGGCAGGGAAATTGAGTCATCTAATAAAGAAGTCATTGCAAGAAGTGATGGATGGAATATCGGAATTTCTGAACTTAGTGCAGATGGTGACATAAGCATTTCAATTGCCAGAAGTTCATATCAAAGATTAGTAGGGGTAACTTGCTTACTTACTGTCGAGTCACCAAACAGCAACTGGGAGGGGGAAACACAAATTATTGACATTGGAGGTCTAGATAATGCACCAATAATTACTATTGATGATCCAGGTGTTTTAGACAAAGATGACTTGGTAAAGGCAGAATTAAGTTGCAATGTCCCTTACGACATAGACGATAATCCAGATGATGATACAGCTCAAACATTTTACAAACCATCTGATACAAGCCCATTAGAAGATTCAGACCTCTTTATTGGGATATTAACAGCAATTGTAGTAATATCATTAGCCTACTTTGTTGGACTAATAAGTAATAAAAAGCCTAGAAAGGAAAAACCAACAAAGCAAGAAACCTCAAAACAATCTAAACCTGTTCAAGAGATAGAGGATATAATTGAAGTAACTGAGATTGACAATGAGATAGATGATTTCAGTTTAGAGACTGAGCATGAAGAAGATAATAATGAGCCAATTGACTTGGATGAAGCGCCACCAACTGAACCAATCCCGGTAGCAGAAGCTGATAACACTGCATCAGGTAGACTTGCATCACTTAGAGATGAAATGTCTAGTGATGATAAACCAAAGGATACTAGGCCATTAGGTGATAGAATGGCTGATTTCTTCAATGATTGATTGCAAGGTATTAATTTAGTCGGCGCATTCCGCAAGCCATGGACCTAGATCAAGCCCATGGCTCCACAACACCATTCTATACTTTACATTCGTGTGACGGTGATGTTGCAGCAGAATTGGCTGCTATTTTGGCAGGTGATTCATCCTCGAAAGAAGCAAATTGGCAGGAACTGTTAGACAACCGCAGCTCGCTACGTAACAGATTAATTGAGCAGGGTTTAGCAGAGCCACTAGCACTAGAAGAATTGAGATGGGATGATTCTATGTTGCTGTTTACTTGTTCAATTCATTTAGATGAAGAGGGCAAACCTATGACAGTGGGAGAAAACCTAACTAGGGAACGGTTTGGTAGATTTCCGTATGGCAACGGCTCTCTAATCGGTTATGTGTTGGAATATTTGCGGCCAAATAGCAAAGTTAAATCTTCAAATGAACCATTCAATAGAATCTTAAATTTACTAAACAAGTTAAACTCATTTAATACTCTTGAAAATTATGACACTCCTAGATATGATGGCGGTATGGGGGGAATGAATATCCTAGGTTTTTTGAGTTTTGAAGAGGTTGTAGAATTAAGGAAATTACTCAGTGGACGTAATTGGTCGGTCGCTTCTGATGAACCATTAGATGGCGGAATAAGAGATGCGGTAAAACATCTATTAGCAATGATAAAAGCTGCAGAGCGTAGAGATTCTGGAGTAATGCACAGGGCACATTCGTAATTAGAATTCTTGAGATGTTAGCCTCTCATACATTGAAGCATACAATTGTGCAGTTTCGTCAATAACGCTTTGAGGTAACTCCGGGATAGGTGGATCTACAGCACCGGTATCTCTTGCCTGTTTTAATTCCGCCTGGTGACCAGTTCCAATGTAATGAGTTCTAACAAATTCCTTAGACAATTCAATACATTCTCCGTTTTCATATGCTTCTGCATCCCACCATCGGTCCTCATCTAGGGTGCCAAATGTATCAACAAGTACTACCTTTCGGTTTGGACCAAGAGCAAATTCCTTCTTTCCATCAACATGAATCAGACCATTCTTTGCAGCTTCTCGCTCAATCATAGCATCCACTTTTAGTACAACATCAAAAATTTCATTTAGTTCATCTGGGGTAATATTAGAAATCTCTAGAGCCTCTTCATTAGTAATATTTCTATCAAACTTTTCGAATTTTGTAGTAACTTCCAAAAATGGCTTTGAAAGTTTAGCACCATATTCACAATCAGCAGGAACTCCAAGCTGTTCAGGAGTTAATTCACCACGTTGGAATCGACGCCATGCAGAGCCAGATAAATAGTGTCGGCAAATTATCTCTAGCGGCACAAATACCCATTCCATGTCACGAGGAATTGCGCCAGGTTCTTTTATGACTTCCACTTTCCTTACCAAGCACCTATCCGCTGCATTAACTTCGACTAGGTGAGTGCCACATATGCCTTCTTGTTCAATCAATTTGAACCAATGAGCAGTAGTCCTGTTTAGTGATTCACCTTTGCGTGGAATCAATGATGGTATGATTTGATCAAATACTGAAATTTGGTTCGTGAACCTAAATTCTAGAATATCTGGATCATCGGTCGACCAAACTTGTTTTACTTTCCCTTGGTATAGCATCTCGCCCATGATTACCTTTGATGCCAATAGGCCTTTGAACATTTCACAAGAGTTCAAAGATATCCAAGAGCGTCTTCGATACGATTCATCTCGGGTCCCGTAGTTTCAGTACCTGTTATTGCGCCCTCATTAGAGGCACATATTCCCGCTCCAACATAAGGAGAACCAAAACAAGCTGTACCAACCATAGGAGGCACTTTCATAACTTCCTCAATCAAAATTACTTCCTCTGGTGTTACATCAGGATGTAGTAAGATTCCTTGATCATTACAGACACCAAGACTTCCCACAACGTCTTGTCCCGCAATAGTAGTTGCAACTACATCTACTTGCATAACTTGAGCAATAATCTCTAGTCCCTCTTCGGGGATACTTGGCGATGCAACAACACCGGTTTCATTAGCCAGTAAAAGATTACCAGCTGTATTAACGCCGCCTTCCATGACCACTACATCACCGTATGAAGTTAGTAAGTCAATATCTGATTCTGTTGCAATATCTGCAACAGCCATTCCTTTTGAATTGCCACACAAAAGAGCGCCAATAAGATTAGATCCACCAATACTTAGTTCAATAGACTCTAATCCAAGTACATTATCGATCTTTTCTTTTACTGGTTCACTTAATTCAGCAGGATGAAAAACGTAGTTTCCTACAGCTGCCAAATGAATCCCAACTTGGTCACTACCAAAGATGTCAACGGAGTCTACTGTCATCGCAATCAACTACGCCAAATCATGAACTCATAAAAGGAAGACCTCTATTGATTTAAAATAAAAATAAAAAAAAGGCCGGCACCAAAATGGTACCGGCCGATTTAGTAGAGGAATTCGAATGAAAGAAGAGGGGCACAGTGACTTCCTTTCCCGTGGACTTTCGTACCACAGTATTGGGATAGACGCAGATGGGCTTGACTTCTGGGTTCGGAATGAGACCAGGTAAACACCAACGCTATGACCGTGCACCCATCTTCTCTCGAATCGGATATGGATGCGACTATTGTCGCAGCGAATTGGCATGAATTATTAGACGAAGAGCACTCGCGGTGCGGATACATACGAAAATAAAGATGCTCGAACATTAGTGCTGCTGGACTGAATACGTCGCCGAAGCTTCGTACTTACATCCGCAGTCTATCATCTCGTCTTTTACGAGCGTTCTGAGGTGTCTCGTCTATGGGGTGGCTTCGAGCTTAGATGC
>DUJK01000141.1:751-7644 GCA_013329925.1 Candidatus Poseidoniaceae archaeon | reverse complement strand
ATCATACAAGAAAATAGAAATGAAGTATATCGTTATGATGAAAGTTAAAATTACTGTCCCATAAGAAACAAAACGGTTGTTTACCTTTTGGTAAATCATTTGTTCTGGAGGTTTAATCATGAAATATAACAAAACTGCGATGGCAAGCGGCATCAATATCGATTGGAGATGAATTAGGGCTAAATACACAACTAAGGCGACTATAGCAACGCTAGCTGCGGTAGTTCGTTTGGAATCAATGCCTACCTTGGAGAATTCTTGCATAACCTGTTGATTACTAGTTGCTAATCTAAGTCTTGCCCTTAATTTTCAGACTAAGTATGGTTTTGAATAGGTAAGTTAAATTGCGAAATAACTCAAATCACATTCTTGACTAACTTGACTAAATCCTGTGGACGTCCACAATAATGGCAGCGAAGTTCAAGTGGATCTCTAGAAACTACTTTCATTCGGTGTGGCAATGGTTCGCGTAGATTGGAAGTAATACAGTTAGACATGGTACATCTAACGACGTTAACCATTTCATCTCCTAGATTGATAGTCATTTTTTCCGCAACAGTATATGCTCTAATAATTGCTACATTGGCATCAGGAGCTACTAACGCTAAACGATCTAATTCTCCTTGTGTCAGTTCTCTGTCTTCCACCTTTATGATATCTTTATTGCCCATTTTCTTGGAAGGAACATTCATCACTAATGAGACGGGGACTGAAGTAGCATCGCTTATTCCTAACATATCAAGCACTGCAAGTGCTTGACCTTGTGGAATATGGTCAATTACCGTGCCATTTCTAATTGCAGTTACTCTTCTCATACTGTGTTCATTTGACATTACAATGCACCTCCTGCCTTTTCGACATCCGCAGGAACTTCAACACCTAGCAATTTGCAAAGCAAAGCCATTCTTGCTACCACACCATTGAAAGCTTGCTCGAAATACCTAGCATGTCTAGTGGAATCAACGGATGGATGAATCTCATCAACCCTAGGAAGAGGATGCATGATAATCATTCCAGCCTTAACGTCTGACAAATCATTAGCATGTAACTTGTAAGCACCAGCCACCTTAGCATATTCATCCTCGTCAGAAAAGCGTTCTTTCTGAATACGAGTCATGTATACTACATCAGCATCTTCCATCATTGAATAAAGGTCTTCTGTTTCGGTGATGGCGCCGCCATGAGCTTTTAGATCCGAAACGATTTCTGCTGGCATTTTGAGAATGTCTGGGCTAGCAAATACCAATTCACAGCCAAATCTAGTCAAAGCATGTGATAGTGAATGAACGGTCCTACCAAAACGTAAATCTCCGGCAAGGATAACTTTCAATCCATCCAACTTCCCATGCGCTTGTTTGATAGTGAATAGGTCAAGCATAGTCTGAGTTGGATGATGTCCTGCACCATCACCGCCATTGAGAATTGGCACTCTTGCTGAATCTTGGGCGTATTGGGCAGCGCCTTGCCTTGGATGGCGCATGGCAATAATATCAGTATAGCCGTCAACCATTTGAATAGTGTCGAATAATGTCTCGCCTTTCACGACTGAAGAGGTTTTGACGTCGCCTAGATTAACCACGTCGCCACCTAAACGCTTCATCGCCGTTTCGAATGACATTCTAGTGCGTGTACTGGGTTCGAAAAATAAATTTCCGAGAATTCTACCTTGAAGTAACGGCAAATACAACTCACCACGAGCAACTGGCAGGAGTCTATCGGCGTCTTCAAGAATTTCTAATATCTCTTCATTGGTCAAATCATCCATGGTAATTAGTCCGGTCACAGTCTTCCCTCCGGTGACAACGATAGCAGCAAACTCATGAACATTGTCTTTGAAAATCAATAATTTAACGCCGCATGAATTTTCTAAGGGGATAGTATATGTTTGAGTTCCAATGTGGCATAACATGGATGCGTGGGCTGATGTGGAAAGCGCAATCCAAGCAGCGGTTAAGCAAAGAAACGACCGTTTAGAGAAATTAGTCGCCATATCCGCCATATCAATACTATTGGGCGCTATTTGGCTTGTTTGGCCGACTTTGTCGGCAGCAGTCAAAGGGGAAGGGGGCCTTCTAACCGGACTTGGTATGCCGATTCTGATTTTGGCTTGGGGGCTTTTGGTTCAAGATATCGGACTTACCAGCCCAAGTGCAAGAACCAGAGTTGGCGCATCGGCAACAATTGCTTGGCCGGTACTGCTTATGATTGCCTCAAAAGAATTGACAAGCACAATCACATTGGAGATAGTAGGGGCTATTTTGATCGGTTTTGTTGCTTTTTCTTGTTTTTATTATTCAAGAACTGTACTGACTGGCGGGCTTGATGTGCAACGGTTCAGATCATTAATGACCGGAGTTGGTACTATTGCTGGATTTTCAATATTTATTGGCACAATACCGGATCCAGGGTCAATTACTTGGATGGCAAATATTGGAGTGCTTAGTATTGGAGCAGTATCAACTGTTAATATTTGGTTTTCAGGGGACGAGCACAAAGCGCTTCGCAAGGAATTTCGCAAGCGTTTGGACAATTTAGAAACTAGGATTTTGATTTTGAGAACGGAAAATGCAGCAGTAGACCAAGCATCTAGCCTAATCATGACCGCCAGAGAACAAGGTCATTCCGACCCAGAACTGGGTATGCGTTTACTAGATGATGCAGAAGAAGACATTGACCGGTCACTATCGCTTGCAGGTGATGTACAGGTAGTCAAGGCTGATGCTTTGAATTCTGTAGAACAAGCAGAAGGCATCGCCCCCACTGCCAAAAAGAGTAGAAAGTCGTTTGAAATGGGTTCTCGTGAAATTGAACTTGGCTCTCTAAGAGAAGGAGAAATGCTATTTAGACAAGCGAAAAAACGAGCGCTGGAAGTCATTGAATGGTGGGCAAAGGCAGAGGAGGCAATTGTAGATGCAAGTCGCCAATTAGAAGGAAAATCTGGCGAAAACGTCAATCACCTACACGAAATGCTGGCTGATGCAAAAAAGAAATTAGCCGCAGAATCACCAAAGAAAGCATTTGAGTACGCAGTTACCATTCCCGCTCAACTTGCAGCAGGCGACGATGCTTTGGGCAGAGCTGCAGAATCAATTAAGGAGGCAGAACGCCAATTATCGCAGAGTGATGGCTTAGATTTGACAGAATTAAACCAACGACTAACTAATGCAAGAGAGGCTCTAGAGGCCGGAAATGCTAGTCAAGCCGTCGGCTTGGCAGATGGTATAGCTCGCAGCATCAAAGCCGAAAGAGCAGCCATGGATGATACTCGAAGAGCGATCCGTCAGAAAAAGAAATTGCTCAAACAATTTGAAACTAGGCAAGATAAAGCGGTATGGCAGAGTAAATGGGATGAGATTATCCAGGCTGCAGATAGTAAACAGTGGAGTCATGCTGCAACATTACTCGAACGAATGACATCAGAGTTAGATAAAGAGAGTAAGGCTATTGATGATGCAAAAGAACTTCTTGAATTTGTCTCAGAAGAATGGCAAATATTACGCAATCAATGTGAGGCTGCGATGATAAAACCTGATGATGAGGAAAGACGTAAATGTGAAGCTGCAGTGTCAATAGCCACAGAAAAATTAGCTGCAGGGGCTGTTGATGATTGTCTAGAACAGTTATCGGTAGCAGATGATTTGATGGAAAAACTCCGTCGTAGAATCTAATTATTCACTAATCTCTACCAAAATGTCACCTTGTTGAACTTGATCGCCTTCCTTCAAATTCATCATCGCAATTACTCCATCAACATTAGCAACTATTCTATGTTCCATTTTCATAGCTTCCATCACCAATAATAAATCTCCACTGGCAACGGATTGTCCTTGCTCCACCAATACCTCGAGGATTTTACCAGGCATTGGGGCGACCATCCCTCCTTCTGCGGCATCACTATTAGAACCAGGCTCAGTCTTTTCAATACAGAAAACATGCCCATCTAGATGAACCCACCAAACGTCGCCAACTTTTGCTGCGTGAGCAAATTTTCCCACTCCATTAATGTTGATTTTTAGTCGACCATCAGTCATAATTTGACATTCTAGGTCACCTAAATGCCATCTTTCTGAGTCTCTTGCTACTGTCACCTCAACAGTTTCACCAGCAAATTTGAATTCATGTTGCATCAAGGATACCTCCTAGATAGGCTTTGAAATGGGCTCTGTGGGCCGTTATCAGCAGAAGTGATTGTGGATTGTACTTGATGTAATCCTGCGCTTTCACTAACTCCAGCAACCATTAGTGCTGCGTTTAATGTGTCGCTACTGAATTGCGGACTCCAACCATCTGGCCACACTCTTTCAATCATCGTAGTATCAGTATTTCCACTAACTACATCTTCATGATCGCATAATTCACGCAAGAATCTAAGATTAGTAGTTGTACCTAAAACAACAAAATCATCTAGCGCTCGTCTCATTCTCTGGAGTGCTTCCGGTCTTGATGGAGCCCAAACGATTAGTTTGGCGAGCATTGGGTCATAATTTGGCGTTACCAAATCACCTTCTCGCACCCCCGTATCAAGTCTTATTCCCGGCCCTGTGGGAGGCCGAAATACCGCAAGTGGGCCAATTGCTGGAAGGAAATTATTGGTGGCATCTTCGGCATATAATCGAACCTCAATGGCATGACCACGCATCATAAGTTGACCACAACTCATCGGTTGACCTGCAGCAATTCGCAATTGTTCCCTAACTAAGTCAACTCCAGTAACCATTTCGGTAACGGGATGTTCAACTTGAATTCTAGTATTCATTTCGAGGAAAAAGAATTCACCTGTACTGGCTAATAGAAACTCTACGGTACCTGCGCCCACGTAATCAACGGCTTTAGCAGCCATTACGGCAGCTTGGCCCATCTTTTCCCTAAGTTCAGCAGTCATAAGCGGACACGGTGATTCTTCGAACACTTTCTGATGACGGCGCTGGACACTACATTCCCGCTCGCCCAAATGAATCACTCTTCCATGGGTGTCCGCTAATATTTGAATCTCAACGTGCTTAGAACCAGTAAGCATCCGCTCAATGTATACTCTTCCATCGCCAAAAGCCGCTACAGCCTCCCTTCTTGCCCCTTTGATAGATTCAACCAGGTTATCCGGGTTCTCTACCTTACGCATACCTTTGCCGCCACCACCAGATGAGGCTTTGAGCAGTAATGGATAACCAACTCTGGTACTGGCTTGGACAATTGCCTCAATCATCTTGGTTTCATCTTCAAAATCAATCTCTTCGCCCGGGATTACTGGAACTCCCGCAGCCTTCATGGTCTTTCGAGCAGTCATTTTATCGCCCATCATTTCTATCGCTAATGGTGAGGGGCCAATCCAAGTTATTCCTGCATCTAATACCGCTTTAGCGAAGTCTGCACGCTCAGATAAAAATCCAAAACCTGGATGAATAGCATCGGCGCCATGCTCAGCGGCAATTGCCAATATTTGCTGCTGATCAAGATAAGTCTCACCAATGGTTTGACCGACTAATTCAACTGATGTAGTGGCCAGTTCAACAAACATAGATTCACGGTCATTATTTGCATAGATGGCAATTGAGTTTAGGCCAGCCTCACTACATGCTCGTAATATCCTGCAGGCTATTTCACCTCGATTGGCAACTAGCACTGTACTAACCATTTACTTCACCAAATCAAGATTTCCAGTTTGCATCCCGCTTTTCTAAAAATGAAGAAAGTCCTTCTTGACCTTCATTTGAACCACGCATTTTACTGGTGAAATCAAGAGTATGCTCTCTTAACTGCTCATCACTGCCAGTCCACCTATCAAAATCTAGGGTCAATTCTTTGGCTAAACTGACTGCACACGGACCGGTTGTCATTACCTCGGCGATTAAATCGTTTACCGATTGCTCCATGTCCTGTGACGAGCTGACTACTTGTTCGATAAATCCAGTACGAAGGGCTTCCTGTGCACCAATTCTACTGGCTTGCATTGCTAGTCTACGAAAGCATGCTGAACCCAGTCTGCGATATACGTAGGGACCAATTACTGCAGGCAAGATTCCAAGTTTCCCTTCAGAAAGTGCGATTTTAACGTTGTCTGTGGCTATTACGTGATCTAAGCAAGCCACTAATCCAGCACCGCCACCAAGCGCTACCCCAGTAATTGAGCCGATAGTAAAACATGGATGTGACCAAAGACCGTTGAATAAACGGTCAAGACGGGCTGAATCTTGACGGTTCTCCTCGGGACTATTGGCGCCGGCATCACGCATCATGTTGATGTCCGCCCCGGCGCAAAAGTGCTTGCCTGCGCCGGAAAAAACTATGATTCGTAAGTACTGATTGCCATCTTCATCAACTAAGTTTCCGGTGGTTCCTACACTTCGTTGTGCAGTCCAATCAAATAACTCACATAATTCTGTTATCATTTGCACATTCATTGCATTGTACTTTGATTCTCGATTCAAGGTTATGTGGCAAATTGGCCCTTCAATGTTAACTGCAACCAATTCTGTTTGAGGGGGGTTGTTCATTTTTATCATAATTAAAACTCCAATTGCAAATTCAATTTTTCAATTGCACAATCACATCCTAAATACGCCAAATCTATCGTCTGGCAGGGGTGCATTTCTCGCCGCGGCTAAACACAAGCCAAGGACATCTCGAGTATCTCTGGGATCGATTATCCCATCATCCCAAAGACGTGCTGTGGAATAGTATGGGCTTCCTTCGGTCTCATACTTGTCAAGTATTGGCTGCCTAAACTCAGACAACTCTTCGCCTTCCATTGGATTTAGCCCCTCTCTAGCTCTCTGGTCTTGTTTTACCGTAGTGAGGACATCAGCAGCCTGAGGACCGCCCATGACTGAAATTCGACTGTTTGGCCACATGAACAAAAACCTAGGATCGTATGCTCTTCCACACATACCATAATT
>DUJK01000141.1:0-430 GCA_013329925.1 Candidatus Poseidoniaceae archaeon | reverse complement strand
CCAGCGCCATGAGAACCGCCGATAATGATAGTGAACTTTGGTACATTAACACAAGATACCGCAGTAACCAGTTTAGCCCCATCTTTGGCGATACCTCCGGCTTCGTACGCTTTTCCGACCATAAACCCAGTTATATTCTGCAAGAAGACCAAGGGAATCCCACGTTGACCGCACAACTCTACAAAATGTGCACCTTTCATCGAGGATTCTGAAAATAGAATTCCGTTGTTAGCAACAATTCCTACTTTGTGGCCGTGAATATGGGCAAAGCCGCAAATCAATGTGGTCCCATAACGAGCTTTAAATTCATGAAATCTAGATCCATCTACCACTCGAGCAATAATTTCCTTTATGTCCACAGGTGTACGGTTATCCATCGGGATAAGGCCCAACAAATCTTCGACATCATGGGCTGGACTTTCTGGCGTAG
>DUJK01000036.1 GCA_013329925.1 Candidatus Poseidoniaceae archaeon | reverse complement strand
ATTGATAGAAAAGAATCACGGAAAGAAAATTTGCAATCATTCAAACTCAGTCTTGAAAGTTTACGATAATTCTTGTTAAAATTTGACGGCTGAGGTCTAATAACCTCTCTCGAGCAGGGCCGTAGGGGAGAGTCATGCGAGTTTGCTACGGTTTGGTTGGTATGACACGAGGTCATGCTGCGAGAGCCCTCGCTATTGGTCAGGAACTTATCGACCGTGGACATGAGGTTTTATTCTGCACGGAAGGCGACGCTGAAGAGTTGCTCATTGCACGATTCGGCGAGCAAAGTGTGTTTAAGATCACCACCCCAAAGTACCACCTCAAGCACGGACGATTGTCGATTTGGCGAACGGTTTTCGGAAACAGAAAGTTTCTCTTCGGGCGCCGAAAACTAGCCAAACCCCTCATCGCCCATCTCAAACAATGGCAACCGGATCTCACAATCTCTGATTATGAACCCCTGATGTGGCAAGCCTCGAAGGAATTTGAGATTCCGCATATCACCGTGAACAGCCAGGAATTCTTTCGCTCAAGCCCAATGCCGAAAGGACTCAGCCTTGCTTACAGGATTATCGTTCATGTCAACGGCATGATTGTGCGCAGGTTCTCGCCCACAGCCGATCTTCGAATAGTCGGGAAAATATTGGTCCAAAAGCGGGCCAAGAGCAAGGCGCAGTTTGTTGGAGCGATTCTAAGAAAGGAATTTGACAGCCTCATTTGGCAGCCTCAGGGTGAACATTTTGTGGTCTATTCATGCCCGATGCTCGAACAATCGCTTGCTGGCATCAACCAATTAGCTCAGCGTGAACAAAAGCGTGGCAAGGTGTTTGGTGTCCCGCCTTCAATGGTCGAAGATTTTGATTGGCTCGACCATCAACCAACTTCGGAATCAGGATTCATCACTGCGGTCTGCCATGCTGACTTTGCCGTGGCAACACCCGGTAACCAGTTCATGGCTGAGACGCTCCAGCTCGGCATTCCTGTGCTGATGACGCCAACTCCGAAGCAGTTTGAGCAAGAAATCAACGCCAAAATTCAAATGCAGGCTAGACCGCTGCAATACGCTATGTTTCATCCTGAGGCAAAAATTCCAAAACTATCACAGGTTAATCACGATACAAATGATGTATCTGGGCGAAGCAAAGCGGTTGACTTGATTGAGTCGCTGCTTAAACAATAACTACTCCTGCAAACAGATTACTGAGATTTACTGTTTCAAGCAAGATTGATAATTGATAGTTAACTCTAATCAATTACTGAACAAAATATTTGCAGTCGAGTTGAACAATATGTCGCCAGGGATTTGGAAACCTGCGGCAACAAATGCTTGAATGATTTTTCCTTCTTGAGCATGATATTCCTTGGATGAACGGAACTGCTCCAAAGCCATCTCGTTAGACCACATTGTGTACGCGATGATGCGTTCGTCATCTTCGGCAAACGATGCGCCAATGCAACCGCTTTGCTTCGCAATTGAAAGAAAGGCTACCATTGATTCATTCATAGCTGTAGTGATTTCCTTGTTACTTTTGTTGGTAATCCACATTCTAATCACCGGTGACTCTTCCATGTCACGACTACGGAGTAGACGGTTTAATTTACTTTCAAGTTGGTATCTCGTTGAGACTTAGATTTGAGTAAAAAAGTTGGCGTAAGTACCCCTTCCTGCAACAAATTCCAAAACACATGACTGAAACCGCGTTATGTTTCAATAAAATACTCAAATAAGCATCATTCTAACCACTATAAATCTTGAATTATTTGAAACATCAACCCAAAACCGTTTAACCGTCCTATTACCAGCACGCCCTGTGAACACCATGAAACGCGATGAAAACAACGCCGGCGCCCGGCTTATTTCCTCAACTATTGTGCTTCTATTGCTTGCCTCGCTAACTCCATTATTTGGCAGTTCGACTAGTGATGTTGGCCTTACACTGGATGATAACTCCAATTTCTTTTCTAGTTCATCAAACGAATCTTATGATCTGTACATCGATTCACCAACCTCTGAGTCTGGCGGAGATGGGTCAATTTCAACAGCGGAGCCAGAAGGTTCTTCCGAGGAATTGAGTGTGCTTTCGACTGTAGAATTCTACACCAATGAGATGATTAGCGATTTGCAGGTATATGGTGAAGGAGCAAATAATTACATTGAGCTAAGCATGTATGTCAAGTTTGAAGGTAATGATGGTGCTACTGCTGATATAACTTTCAAATTAGTCTCCGGTAGTAACACAATTGAGCAAGAAGTTGTCGAATTAGACGACCCTTGTAGCGGTGGTGGCGGATTTGGCGGAATTGGCGGAGGATCTTGCACCTATGCGGTAAATGTAGTTAATTTTGAAATTGCTGAAGGCGGATTTACTGTTGAAAATGGCAAGAAACTTGGTGTGGAAATTGATGCTACTATAGACGGATGTCAAGGTGGCGGCATTGGTGGAGATAGCGGTAACTGTGATGTTATGGTTCAATTTGGTGATATAGATTCAACCAACAGTTTTTCCAAACTAGAAGTCAAGGCTAATGCGCTTTCACAATCTGCAGTAAAGGTTCACATGCCAGGTTCTGGGTGGACAGATAGTGAAGTTCTCGAATGGTACCCAAATCATCGACAAGAGTTTAGAGAAATGCAATTTACCCTTCAAGTGAAAGACGCATTTGGCAGAGACGATATCGAAAGTGTAAACCTAGTTATGAGTACTAATGAAGGAGCAACAGTGGTTTTCAATGAAGAATTTGAAGATGACGATTTGATTCTAGACAATAATGGTCTAGTAGGTAATTTCACTTACACGTTCAACCAAGGTATTGAGCCAGGAGATTATGAAGTGACTCTTGAAATAAGAGATATCCAAGGACATACAGTATTATTCGAACATCAAGGACTAGAATTCTTGGAACACGGAATCTATCTCTCTTTGCCAACAAATCAACCTGATACTGTTTTGATTGCTCCTGGTCAAACTACTAGCATAGAATTTTTAGTTGAACACACAGGTTCAACATCGTCTGATTTAGAAGTAGTTTTTGACTTATCACGCTCATTGCCATCAACATGGTCTGACCCTATTTGGGATAAACCTCAGGGCTATTCACTTCAAGGCGGTGGCACCTCTGCTAGACCAATTTTACAAATTGATGTGCCAGATGGAGACCTATCTACTGCTCCAGACAAATTAGAAGTTGAAGCAAGAGCTTTTGCCGATATTGATGGAACTACCACCGAAGTTGCCGTAGTGGAGATAGTTCTCAATATCGAAGAGGTTGGAGTTTTTGCACCTCCAAGAATTTCCATCTATGAAGATGAAGAGCATCAAATACAGATATCAGATTCAACTAGGCCTGAATTTTATGATGAGATGCTCTCTCATTATGTAGATTCTGACGAAATTGGTGACTTTTTCATTGACATATTCAACTCTGGATTTGATACAGACACTTTCTTCATTAGAGTCAATGCAATGCCAACATCTTGGCAATACAAATTCTTTGACAACGATACAGGTATGGAATTGTCAGAGGAAGGAATAAATTCAGTGACTCCTGACATAGGTTCACATGATATCTTAACCATCAGAATGGAAGTCTATCCTCCACTAGAAAGAGAGGCCCAAGATATTGGCCTAGTGTCGCTGCAGATCACCAGTGAAGGAGATTCAGAATTACAAACCGATAGTAGCTTTACTGTGCATCGAACATTTGGAATTCTCGCAGAGGTCATCTCTGATAGTGATGGCGGAACCTTGGGTAGCGTGGGTCCAATTGCCCCGGGTAATACTGTGGACTACACTGTTAGAGTTACCGATACCAGCGATATTGCTGGTGAAACAACGTGGCGAATTGTCAATCCAAAAGATCTCTCAAGAAACATTGATGCAGATATGGGTTATACAACCTGGGATTACTCCATTACAGACGCTTCTGGTAACGAAATAATTGTCGTTAACCTTGCACCAGACACCTATGCTGACATTGATTTAACAATTGATTTGCCAGAAAATGTTGCTGCAGGTAACCAAACAGTTTACCTAAGGGTTTCAGAAGAAGGTGT
>DUJK01000204.1 GCA_013329925.1 Candidatus Poseidoniaceae archaeon | reverse complement strand
AAGTGGTATCTCTAGGCCAGTCAAATCACACACAGCTTCAATAGCAATCGCAGCAGCTCTAGCATCTGGATACATTGGGCTTGCCTCGGCTAGTAGTGCTGTCACATCTATGCCTAGGCGATCTCCTTCGCCAAGTAAGAACCCGGTTATTCCGGCAACTATACCTTGTTGAATTGGTTCTATACCGGCCCTCTTTAGGTCATTTCTAGCTGATTCTGATGAACCAACCCCATACAACTCTCCCTGCTCAAGTTGTTTATCGTTGGAAGTGACTCCATCGATGATAATCAACTTGTCAAATCCTCCTTTGGTATACCATTCAAGAACCGTTGATGCGAACATAATATCTTGCTTATCTTGGAATTTTATTTCTGAGGTAAACACACCAATACCATTACCTTGGTAAACTCTTACTGGATGCTTAGGTATTTCATCTTGGATTAATGCAACGGCTGGAAAATCTGCATTTAATACAGTCCCTAACTGATTTAATCTCAGGGTTCGAATTATGTGAGAGGCGGCGATGACTCCAACCATCCCAGCAGTGGTAAATCCAGCAATTGCAACGCCACCAGTAGTTGGGTCTGCTCCGCTTTTCAGCACCAGAGCGTAGCCCTTAAACTCGTGTTCTGTCATGCCTACCGGTACATGCGTCAAGGAAGGAGTTTGAAAAGACTACTATCAATTTCTCATACAATTATATGTTCGATAATTAATTGTAAACAGTTATCAATGTCCAACCCTTGGGTTTTATTGAGATACCATGTCTGAAATGAGTAAGATATCAATCCAAGTGGGAGAATTCGAATTTGAATATGAAGGTTCTCAAATTGAGGTCGATGAAAAATTTGCCCAGTTTAAGGAAGAAGGGTTTTGGAATATCATGACTGAAATGTTGCAAGAAGCTAAGGATATTAATCTCGATACAAATGCGGTTGTTTCAAAGGAGCAGGCTGTATCAGATAGAGGTCTTGAGTTTCGAAATTTGGTTGAGAATTGCAGCCTAGAAGGGAAGCCTGACCGTGTACTTGGAGCGCTTCATTTTCTAAGAGACGTTGAAGGAGTCAAAGATTGCCCTCCTCGAGTAATCAATGACTTGTTTGAGGAAGCAAACATTGAGCCGCCGGGCAATCTCTCACTTTACATCAATCGATTAAAGGAAAAAGAATTTCTCAATATTGCCAATAAACATGGCGATAAAAATCGCTTTGCTGAATTAACTGAACTTGGAAAGAAACATCTAGAAGACAAAGCCGGGAAATGAGGATTACAAATGGTAATGTCTGGCAATCCCGATGACCCTCGAGATAATACCGGGGCGGAAGGCGTAGTTCTTGATTGGTCATACCAAAACAAAGCAGAAGCATTGTTACGCAAAGGGCGTCATCCTGGCTCAAATTTCAAACGAGCAATACTTGACAGAGCAGATTTGACAGAAGGGGATTTTTCAAATTGCAATTTTAACAAAGCATCTATGGTAGAGGCTGATTTGATGAAATCGGCATTTGATAATGCTGACTTTCGTGGAGCAGATTTGCGTAAAGCAAGATTAAATTTGTCGAATTTTAATAATTGTAAATTCAAGGGTGCTGACCTCAGAGGCATTAGGGGAAAATACGCAATTTGGCGTGGTAGTGACTGGTGGAATGCTACTGTAGATGATAGTTTGGCAAAGGCGCTAAAAAAGAAATGGCCAAGACCAAGTGATGAATGATTCATTCTTCACTTTCGTTGACTTCATTTGGATTGACCAGTTCGACATTGTCCCAGAATTTGCCTTTCATGGCTTTACGGGCTCGAGCATTAATCATTGGTAAAGCGGCAAATGCACCACATACAAACATACATACTCCGCACAAGTAAACAAATATCTCATAGGTTAACAACAGAGCACCACTAAGGTTTTCGTCAGATGCAATTCTGATTAACTGACTGCCATATACTCCCGAAATCAAGCCTATTGTGGCCCCTGTAGTAGAAATTATGGGACCTGTTTGCTTTAATCTAAACGTATTTATTGAACCAACAAGAACTAGAACCCCGGCAATACCAAGACCGACTGCCCTAATTATGAAACCGTTTGAATCTCTGGCATCATCATGAAATTGCTGATATTGCTCTTCGGTTATTTGCACATCAGATTGGCTATTTGGCGTCTCCAGTAATGTCTCTACTTCTTCATCAGAGATATCCTCGCTTGAGTGGAGAAGAAAGTCTTGATAAGATTGAAACAGAATCAAAATAGCACCAAAAAACAGCACCATTGCAATGGTCTTTGGGCCCTTTTTATCTTCTTTTATTGGAATGCCGCCCCATACGTCTTTGGGGACTGAGGATGAAGGACTTTCATCTTCCATAATTATTGAGAAATCAAATTGTTTTTCAGTCATACTATCACCTCAAGTTAAATGATCCGACAAGCCTTTTGCTAACCAATCTGGAATTTCGGTAGATTCTAAACTATCCATATCTACACAAACAGTTACCTGTTTGGAGGACCAAAGATGAGTTTTTTCTTGATTGTAGAAATCATATTGCCAAGTACATGACTTAACGCCTAACTTCACAACAGATATTTCGGCGGTAACTACATCACCATATCTAAGAGGATGAATAAAATTGGTTTCTATATTCACTACTGGGAAGCCAAGCCTGTGTTGTTCAATGATTTTAGGATATGATGTGCCGCACATTTCTTCCCAACACTCTTCAAAAAAACGGTGTGCTAAGTCGTATATCCGTGGATAATACGCGATATTTGCATTATCGATCATCGGGTAGTCAACCCTTCTTTGCAAAATGACGGCCATATCTAGCCCACCTAGCGCGTCGTCATGAATCCTTGTATGGCGGTTTTTTTTAACCCGTTGCGCTTATATTACCCGTTCCAGTCGCATGGTTTACGGCCCCATAGTGTAGCTTGGATATCACCCTGGTTTGCGGAACCAGTAACCCGTGTTCGAATCGCGGCGGGGCCGCCAATTATTGGCATTTATATCTTCCAAGATTTGATTTCCCAACCATGTTTATTTGCCATATTGGTCATTTTTGTTCCAGGATTTACGGCAATTGGATTACCGGTGATTTGCATAAACCAAGT
>DUJK01000021.1 GCA_013329925.1 Candidatus Poseidoniaceae archaeon | reverse complement strand
CCATGGGATCATGACAATGACAACATCTCCAACTGGGCAGATAATGACTGGGATGGTGATGGCTTAGACAATCTCGTAGAGTTAGCTGGTCCGCTTGGTATTGTTGGTCCATTTGATCACGATAATGACGGGCTTAGAGATGACCTTGACCTTGATGATGACCAAGATGGAATGGAAGATGAGGATGAAAACCTTGTCTGGCCAATTCGCTTTGACAGGAATTCAACCAATCCATGGGACCACGATGACTTCGGTGATGGAGAGGCTCTTGCTAATCCATTAGACCCCTCGACAGGACCTGATGCTATTGACAATGATGACGATAATGACACAAGAATCGATCCTGATTTTGATCACTTGGAAGATGGTGAAGTGAATGACCCTTGTTATAATGGAGCAGAATCAAGCGATTGGGACTTCGATAATGATTGTCTGCTTGATGAAGATGACAAAGCTCCAACCTTCATTACACTCAATGCTCCAGATAAATTATGGATCGACGCAAAAACTCCTCAACGGTTTACCGGCCATGTTGATTGGATTAATCCAGTCACCAACCAATTTGAACCCGCACCAAATGTTCCAATACAGATTAACATTGAGTGGGCCAATAATGGTACAAAGGCGATAGAGTCGATATACATACCAACCAACAACTTTGGTAACTTTACCTACAACCAGTATATCTACCCTGAAATGCTAACAGTAGGCGATAGTTCAACTTACAGAGTATATGCTGAGGTCACAGAACTATTCGCTTTCAACGGCAATGAATCACAATCATATCTGATGGGGGCTGAAGCCAATCTAACTGCTAACATTGCACCTATTGGTGCTTTTAAGAGTAGTGAACAACCATTCAAGGTTGATTTTTGGGCTCACTATAAAGCCGACACTGATAGAGGGGACTTCACACAATTAATCAGTAATATTCCAATTACCTTTACCGTTAGAGGTGGGCCATTTGGTAATTTATCTAGCCCAACGAACTTCTCCGGATTAGATGGCAACGGTTACCGTACAGATAACCGCGGATTCGCCTCTGTAACATTTGTCCAAGATGTAGGAATCTCAGGAACCTGGCGTCAAATTAGACTAAATGCCAGTCTCGACAATGGTGTAGGTCAGTTGCCAGGTGGCTATGAAGAGATTATCTGGGATGATTTAACCAAACGTCACATAGTTGTCACCGATGCAAATGGTGACCCAGTGACTGGCGACTTTACCAGTTTGTATACCAATACAACACTACCAGCAGGAGATTACCAAGTGACTGGACAGGTATTGCCAGAATTAGCTTCAGAGTGGCCATTCCCGTATCTCTACGGCGATAACACTGAACCAGAAAACGTGCGAGTAATGCACCGGATGAACATTGAAGGAACCATGTACTTGCCGGGAACTAACCCTGTTTACTACTTTGATGGAACAATCAATAATGGTGATGGAACATTTGGTAATTGGGCAACGTTATTCCATGCCGATGCACTAACCAATGCAGGACTAAATTTCAATGAAGTTTCTGCAATCAAACCTTATCCAACCAATTGGGATGGTAATCCTGCAAGTTTATCTGGAGAGGCGGCATTGTTGCGACCATTTATTGCCGTTGATGGTGATGATTGGGCTATATCTTTGGTTAATGCTGGCAACAGTAATCTGCCACCATGTGGAGCAGTAGACCCAACTGATCCAAATAGCAAAGTAAGATGCGAAATAGTCCCGGAAATGAATACAGGGGAAACATTCAGAGTAGTCGGAACCGTAACAAACCGAACCCTCGATCCTTGGGTTGACGATGAAGTCGCTCTACAGATAGATGTGGATGGTAATGGAGTGTTTGTCGGTAGGCTTGAGACTGCATTTAATTCTAAGCCAACACAAGCATGTTCAAGCTGTGATGCTGTTTACGATTACAACTTCACTTGGCTGAGCCAATACTCGGCTAAAACCTACGCTACCAAAGTTGACTTCTCTAACTCGGCATTTTACTTTACAGGAAATACTAGCACGCTTTCTCCTACAGGCGGTTACATTAACGTAACTGTGATTGGAACAACAGACTTTGAAATGACATCTACACCGAGATTATACAGAAATTCAAGTACGGTAATTCAGGCCAAATTACAAGACAACTCAGGCCAACCAGTTAGAAATGCGCCCGTTAATTATACGTGGTCTTTTGACGGTCGAACAGGTGTTAACTACACCGATGAAAATGGATACTTTGACGTCCCATTTACCATCAATAGCACCGATGCATTAGGCAATTTCACCCTTAATTTTGAATATCCAGGCTCTAAATTATTGAAAGGCTCAACAGTTAGTCAATATATTTGGGTTATCTCTAGAACTAACATTACGGTGACAGATTTACTTCCAAGACAGGTTCAAGAAGAGTTTGGCAACTTTAGAAAAAGTGGCGATTCATGGAATTTTGTCGCTCAAATTACCGATGACGGTGCTAATGACCCAGGAATTACTCCAGTTAACCTAAATGGCGCCGATTCACCAAATGGCGGCTTAGTTGATGTTATTTTCGAGGGTACTGACTTCGAAGGTGTCACTTATCGACAATTAGTGGCAACTATTGCACCGCAAGGCGCCGGTCAACTTACACTGCCACAACCAATACCTGGTTCTGGTGATTCACACTTGTGTTACTTTGATGGAAATAACGACGAGTTCTCCGATTGGGACACAGATCAAGATGGAGTTGTAAGTAGAGAAGAATCAGTAGGCTGTCTTAGAGCAGATATTTCACCATTGACCCCAGCCAAGTTAAGTAACGACCCAACCGGTTTCCTGCCTGACGGTTTTGGCCCGGTAAACGTCATACTGAGATATGAAGAGAGTTTGCCGAATGAAGGTTGTCAACCATTTGCTGATGAGCTTGATTTCAGAACATTGGGCGGAGCATGGGACCCGTGTACATTCGTGCCAAACAACGAAAAGTATCGAATTTTCATGCCAAATATTGAGAACGGGTTCAACTTGATTGGTACGACATATATTGATGCACCAGATGAAGAAATTGTTTACACCGGTGAATTTGACATTCAAACCCAACAATATGAAGACAAACCAATGATTCTTTCCGGACGACTCTACGATGAGTTGGGTAATAATCTATCCAATAGAGTTGTTTCTGCTCAATATACCATGAAGAATGATCCTGATAATCAAATCACTAAGTGTAGCGATGTTAGAACCGATGAAAATGGTATATTCGTAATTGAATGTGACATTGAAGGTGTACAAGCTGGACAAGCAGACATCAACATCATCTACTCTGCACTCAACACAGCAAACCGAGACCAGTACAGATACAAATCAAAGACTCTACCATTGACTTACCAAATATTCTCAAATTCGACTTTATCAATTACCGATGTCGGTCCATTCAAGTCAACAACCGATAAGTGGCTTGCACCAAATGGAACAGAGTATTACCGGTTATTCCTCAAGGAATCCTTCCACATCGATGCTATCTTGAAACAAAGCAACGGAGATCCTGTTGGCGATAAGTGTCTGAACTTGTACCTTGACCCAGAGGAGAACATCAGACCTATTGCAAGAATTAGGACAAGTCAAGCTTTAGATGACCGGGGGACTATTACTTGGTTTAGCGGCGATCCACTGCAAAATCCAACCTTGAAGGGCGTTGAAACTACGGGTGGTAAGACCGAAGGTTTCCGGGTACTCCGTGTGGCATATGAGCCAACTGAGGATTTGAGTAATTATGGCGGCTGTGCAAGAGATGCAGATAAGTCATTGAATGGCTCATTCATGGACGTAGATATCTTAGTTCGTTCAAGAGTTGATATTCAGGTTCAACAGACTTGGAGTTATCGAGGCGACAATGGTTTGTTTGAGGGCGACCCGGTAATCGGCGAAATAGCCTTACTTAGAGACAGATTAGACCTTGCCGTAGAAAACGAAGAAGTATTCTTCCTACGCCAATATTACTCCAATGAAGGCGAGTGGGTTACCGATGGAGAAAACCGGTCAACAACCAACGAGCAAGGAGTTGCGAGTTTCGAGTGGGCATTTGACGGTAGAACTTGTGGTGGACAACCATGTCAAGGATTGTGGCGAATTATCGCTTATTATCCTGGTTCGACATTCTTTGCACCATCTCAAGACAATATTTCTCATGAAATACAATGGCGGGAGCCAATTTCAGTAAGTGCTGATACCGGCTTCTTTACGCCAGGAAATACCATGGCTCTAGCAATCCTATTGATGGCCCTGTTTATTGGCGGAATACTGTATTACCAAAGGTCACAAGCACGTCG
>DUJK01000004.1:28720-29262 GCA_013329925.1 Candidatus Poseidoniaceae archaeon | reverse complement strand
CTTATTTTTGAGAAAAGAATGGCAAAAACAGCGAATGTAATTTGTAATAATGCAAAAACTATGTTCCACGTGATAGAAAATAATAATCTTGGTGAATCGGTGGAAAATGCTACTAAACTTATCGAGCCCAGAATAAGCAGTAATTGGGAGACGATGTATGGCCTAAGCTTTATTCCCTTACTTTGTATGACATACATCAATTTAGTAGAGAAGATAATCAATGGTGCGGCAATCATTGCTACCATCCAATTGGTTGGAGGATTATTTCTAAAACCAACATAACCTCCTCGCACTTGAACTCGACCCAAGTCTAGTTCTCGTGGGTGAGGGCAAATCCCTTCGTAACAGGTCTGAACTCCGTTAACCTGACCCATTAAGGTCCACCATAATACCCACATTATCCAAGGGAAAACTGCAATTGAAATAATTATTTTAGGATTATAAATATCAAATTGACTCTCAATAGTTTTGGCAAATTTGTTAGAAAATATCTCGAGGCAAGGTAGTAATAAGAATCCAATAACAGATGCCCAAACACCCCA
>DUJK01000004.1:12359-28332 GCA_013329925.1 Candidatus Poseidoniaceae archaeon | reverse complement strand
ATAAATATTGCCAAGCACAGAAAATATATGATGAAAATATAAGACTGAGTAACACTCTATCATAATTTGTCGATTCGATAATTTGCGCCAAATACACGATTAATAAACATCCATAAGACCATGCGATACTATGGTAATTAATCTCATTACGAATCAGTTTGCTGGCAATAATGCATGCAGATAGTAGAATCAATACTGAACCGATAACTATCAAAATACTGCTACTCCAACCCAAAGTTAGCATTTTAGACATAATATGGAAACCTGTTATTCTAGAATTAACAAATAATAGCGAGATAACGGTGAAAAATAGAAGTAATAACAGGGCAATTCTATCTGGTTTTGTAGTCTGCTTAGAGAAGTTTTCAACTACTAATTTGCCAATCAAAATAACTAATGGAATTAATAAAAACCAAACCCTGTTACCGGAAAAAGACACACAGGCAAGAGCCATTAACCAGAAGAAACCATTAGAAAATTGGTACTTTGATTGCACGTTACCATCAAGTATTAGCATATTGATTGGATAAATAACAACCCAAATTAACATACCAATAACCACCGAACGACTAATATCGCCAGTTAAAACGAATAAGAACATGAATAAATATGGCATTATTAGTGGGCTTGTGATTAAATTTATCATCGACCTTTTACTATTAGATTCCTCATTAGTCCTTGAAGATAGAGCATTAGTGGCTAGATAGACTGCACACGCTGCACCTAAAGCACGGGGTATCATTGCCGAAAAATCTAGTCGGTATTGGCTATATGCTAATACGACAATAAACGCAACAAAAGAAATTACTTCGAGAATAGTTTGTTTAGGAGATTTAAATTGATCCTTGAACGCAATTATTGCTAGTGTAATCAAGGCAGACCACACAAATAATGTCCAATATATGCTAGATTTATCTTCAAAATTAGTGTCTTGTTCAATTGAATCCCAGTCGATTTCTGGTCGGTCAGTAATTATATCTTCATCCCCACTAAAGAACAATTGTCTTTGAGTTGCTGCTTCCCAATTCCACTCCTCAATCAAAGTTTTATCAGATTCATTATAATCCAAAATATCTATTGGAATTCTACCATGTAATTGTAGCGGAAAAGGTTGCTCTGTCAACAGTGTTGTTAATGCCGCAAGGTCTCTTTGAACAATGTTTTGAGATGCACTAGTAATTATATCAGGCCCAGTAACAAATGCTGTGACTTCTCTGGTTTTTTCTTCTGCCGAACCATGCGTCCCAGTGGCAGTCATGCCATGGTCTGCAGTGATGATGACATTCCAATTAGAATCAATGTTATTCATGATTTCATTCACTTTGATATCAATATCCAATAATTTATCTTTATACTCCTCGGATTCTATACCCCATGTATGACCAACCTTATCTGGCCCTGAAAAGTGTAAAGAAACAATATTATGAGAATTTGAATCGATAATATCACTCATTAGTTCAAATGATTCTTGGTCACCTTCATAATAATCGGAATGGCCTTTGAATGTGTCAGTAAATTCAATACCAATAACCTCAGAATACATATTACCCATAACGTAACTACCAATCATAGCAACATCATGGGTTTCATCATTAGCAGCCATAAGCCAAGGATCTTGACCTCCAGGATGACCCAAATTGAAATTATTTAATCCGTCAATTGGGTCATTGGGCACGCCTGTCATTAGTTCTTTTATACAAGTTGCAGAAAGAGTAAGAGGGCCTGTCCGAACGTTAAGAATTGAGTATCGGTTCTTATCAGAATTTAGCAGTGGCATCATCTCTGAATCAAGCATTGAATCCGTACCAACACCGTCTAGGATTATCAATAAAAATCCATCACCATCCACATTTATGTCAGCTGGTTTTAGGATTACTCCTTCTGGTTGATCACTGGTTGAATAGACATCTGGAGCAATCAGCGAAGCAGGTATTGCAATTAATAGTATTATTACCAATATGTGCCATTTTCTCAAAAGAAGTGTCAATTTTTGTAGATACATTAATGCACACCAATTAACTTGATTAGAAACTGCTAATAATGCCACCCAATGTCGTTTTGTACATTAGGATTTGCTAAATTATCTATAGCAATTAATCTTCAACAAAATTTTTCCAACGCTTCATGTATTCAATAAAAACTGGACTTAAATCTGCATTGGCTAAATGTTCAACACTAAATGGAGGCTTTTGAGGCTGATAATTGGAATCTGTCAAGAGTTTTGGCCAATCTGGGTGTGCTATTCCGACTCTAGCAACTCCAATTATATCCGCACCTTCATCTGCCAACCATTGCGCGTCTTT
Organism: Candidatus Poseidoniaceae archaeon; assembly: GCA_013329925.1. GTDB lineage: Archaea > Thermoplasmatota > Poseidoniia > Poseidoniales > Poseidoniaceae > MGIIa-L1 > MGIIa-L1 sp8734u. The sequence goes on along the minus strand of DUJK01000004.1, from coordinate 26,029 downwards.
ACCGTCCCAAACAGCTCCGGTTGAGATTAGTGGCATGCCTTCTGGGATGACTTGGCGGAAGCGTTTGGTAAGTGATATATCGTTACCATCGCCAACCGACTGGAACACATCCCAGCAAGAAATGTGCAACATATCTATTTCCAATTCACAAATAATTTTGGCTAGTTCAAGACTATCACCTAGGTAAATTCCGGCTTTTTCAATGATGGGAGAGATTCGAACTGCAATGAGAAAATCTTCACCCACTGCACCACGAACAGAACGAATTATCTCAGTCAAGAATCTACTTCTTCCGGCAATATCACCGCCCCAGTTATCGGTCCTCCTGTTGGTTTTTTCACCGAGAAACTGACATATTAAGTAAGAATGGGCACCATGTAGTTCTACACCGTGGAATCCGGCTTTTTTGCACCTAATAGCAGCATCAGTAAAAGATTGAATCATGGAATTAATTTCTAACTCAGTCATTGCCTTTGTGTATACACCATCCATTCCCGCCTCAGTATTTTCACTAGCAGAAATTGGTCTAACCCCAGTTATTCTTTGCGGAGCTCTCATTCCACCATGAAATAACTGGACTAATGAAACGGTACCAGTCTCATTTAGCAGTTTAGCTAATTTAGTTAACCCAGGAATTTGATTATCGCTCCAGACACCCATTTCACCTTCCCAGCCCTGTCCTTCTTTAGTGACATTAGACGCCGCAGTAGTAGTGATTCCAAAGCCACCTTGGCCTCTTCTAACAAGCCAGTTAATTTCTTCATTTGATAATGTTCCATCACTATTGCTTTGTTTGTTGGTCATCGCCGCTAAAAGAGTTCGATTTTTGGCAGTAAAACCCCGTCCTAAATTGATAGATTCAGTAACCTTCACAGCCATTCCACCGTAATTAGATTAAAGATTCTTAATTCTGCTGTCATCCACCAACTCATCCCAACTAGAATCAAACCCAATGTAATGAATCAGATACTTATCGCCTCTAATCTCACGAATTAATCCGTCCCACCAACTACCTTCCCATTCAACTTTTATTTGTTGGCCAACAGTATAGGTGGGTTTGTTAAACGGATGGTCGTTTGGTCTCACCTCCCAACCAGTTGGCCCAACCACGTAGATTGTATTGTTAGTTTCCACCTTTGCAGTCGCTCTATTATCGTAGGTAATTTTTATTATTTTGGAACTTTTTACTGAAGTGTCTCCGAGTTTGGGATGACCGTAAACAAACCCTCGTAATGAATCTCCTGTTATTTTGGCATCTTGAATTATAACTTCTTTTTTAGCCTCAAATGGTTGAACCATTATTTTAGCTAGATCTTTGTAGTTGATTTCAGAATCAAGGGAAATCCCCATTTCGGTGAACAATTCTTTTGCTTCAGAGATATCAAGTGGATCGCCCATCTCGGTGAGTATTTTGAACAACATACTAGCATGGATTGTACCAGTATTACCTTCATCAAATACTTCGAACGACTGAATTAATTCTAATTCTTCTTGAGAAATATGTTCGACATAGGCCTGAATTACTTCTGAATCAGGTTGTTTAGCGATTCTTGATGGAGGAACTCCTGATTCAACATCGCCGTCATCAAAATGTATCATGTATGTGTGGTGTGGTTGAACTTCAGCGATTTTTCCTGGGAAAAAGGTACCATAATTTTTCCAGTTAGCGAGTACTCTATCACCTAATTGTAAAGCATCATCTGCACGTCGAATGTTTCTAGGCTGTTCACCGATGAACAAATTTTGCTTTGATTCTATACCACTGGTTTTTGGGACATCAACATCATAACTCCCATCGCTATTGACTTTAGTTATTGTACATCTATCAAGCCAGCGCTCGTTGGTTGGACTATAATATTCGACATGCATTCCAACCTCTAGTTTCGCCTGAATTGGTGACTCTATAATTTCCTCAATTTGTGAAGCTGTTTCATGTTTGTTAACCATTCCAAGACGCTCTAAAGCAGTAATTACGGCAGATGTTACCGCATCAACATCATTGTTAATTACCGTATTGTGAACAACATCTCCACCAACTACAGAATCTTGCATATTCAAGGTTTGATTGCCTTTTGGCGGTGCTGGAATCCATTCTGAACCACTCCACATAAATTTGCCATCAGGACTCATAATTGGTTCAGACATGCTTATACCACTGTTAGGAGTGATAAAATAATTTTTGAGATTATTCTTCTGACTTTTCCTCTGATTGTTGGGGTTTTGTTGGGAATAAATTGTCTAACCATTTTGGTGACCACCAATTTGCTTTGCCCATTAATCTCATGGTTGCTGGCACAACTAGCGCTCTGACAATTGTTGCATCCAGAAGAATAGCCAACGCCAAACCAAATCCTATTTGCTTGAGTATTACCACCGAAGATAAACCGAATGCACTGAAGACTACGACCATAATTGCCGCTGCTCCGGTAATCAAGCGACCGGTTTTCTGCAGTCCATTGGCAACTGCGAGGGTATTATCTCCAGTTCGCTCCCATTCTTCATGAATTCTGGAAAGCATCAACACTTCATAATCCATCGACAGACCAAAGACAATACAAAATAGAATTATTGGATTGGTTGTTTCTATTGGTTGAGGGGTAAAATTGAGTAATTCTGCCCCATTACCCCACTGGAATACAAATACCAACATACCAAATGATGCTGAAACGGATAATATATTCATTATAATTGCTTTTATTGGTATGATAACACTTCTAACTTGAATAAAAATTAGGATAATAGTGGCAATTAAAATAAATGCTAGAGCAAGTGGTAGATTCTCAATTATAGCATCCAATACATCTAAGCTGTAGGCGGCAAATCCTGCAACCATTAGAACTCCATCCTCACCGGTGTTTAAGTCAGAGAGCAATTCTCCTCTTTCAGATCTGACATCTGATACAAAGTCCCTACTAGTCTCTCCTGTTATGGTACCTGTTAGAGAAAATATCACGATAGTAATATTTTCAGAAATAAACTGTTCTCTAAGATATTCCCTGCTAGCAATCGTATCATTATCTAAAAATTCATCTGGAGTTTGCCAAAACTGAAGTACTTCTGATTCATTCATATCTGCGCTAGGTAGAGCATATCCTGAAGCATTAATGACTCGATTATCGTCTAGATAATTCTTCATCCAATGATGCATTGTGATTAGGTTATTTTCTTCAAGCGGGTCTTCTCCGTCAAAGTCGAGCACTATCATAGCGCGATTGACCGCACCATCCGGCCATTTTTCGTCTATCAGCTCAAAGCCCATTCTAGTTTCGTCATCTGGAGGTAATGCGTCTCTTGAGGCAACCGAAAAATCAGCCTGTAAAAACGGCAATCCTGCGCCTAGAAGAATGACAAGTGTAGGAATTAGAACTGCCCATGGACGTTCCATTACGAAATTAGCGATTTTTGCCCAAGCACCATCTTCTTTCTCGTTTTCTATGCTAAAAGAGAATGGTATCTTCCCTTTGAAAACTCGGTGGCCCATCATGGCTAAGATTGCCGGCAATACAATTACCGAGAATACCATTGCAATACTAACAGACAAAGTACCACCAATTCCTAAACTTGGCAGGCCAGTGTTTTCAAAAAATAGCATTCCCATTAGGCCTATAGCAACTGTAATCCCCGAGAAAAATACTGCTTTGCCCGCAGTGGCGACGGTAATAGCGGTGGAGGTTTTAATGTCGCGACCGTTGTTTAATTCTTCTCTAAACCGATTTACCATGAATAGAGAATAATCCACTGATACACCTATTCCAATTAGTGTTATGATATTCAGTGCGTACTGAGTCACATCTGTAGTATTGGATAACCAAATTGTTACGCCCATAGCTGAAATTACAGTTAACACCGCAACCCCTATTGGCAAAAGTGCCGCAATAATTGTTCCAAAAACTATACCCAAAATAATTAGAGATAACGGTCCTGAAATCAGTTCGGCTTTAATCAGGTCATCTTGAATTCTTGAATCAAAAATTACATCGACTGCTAGGTCTCCTGTTCTCCAGTAATTAAATTCAGAATCTACCTCGATGTCTTCCCAGTTTTCATCATATATTTCTTTGGCTTCTTTTCTTTCTAGGGAAAGTTTAACCTTATTTTTTGCCCAAAAACCATCTTCATCTTGATAGACAAATTTGTTGCGCTTTTCTCCTGATGTTTCCCATGAATATTGGATGGTGACGTCATCCATATCGTGAAATTCTGCTAATGCAGTAGTAACCGCTAGCTGCCATTCTGGGGAGGAGTCATCTAATGTAGGATGGTTGATTAGAAGAATAAAGTGTTCTGATTGATTTCCTTCATCTTCCGAAGCAAAGGCACTCTTCCTTAAGTCGCCCGCTTCTACTGACTCTAAGTCTCCTTCGCCCCATGATTCTGCCCAATTGGGTCCCATTGAAATTAGCGAGCCCAAAAGCATACATGTCAGTATACCGATAACTAGAATCTTCTTTTTGTGATCAAAAATAGTTTCTCCAAGTTTGTAAAAGGACCTACCTTCTAACATTTTTGGGTCTGTAGACCAGTCCATGGCGTAAGGGATGGAATTCGGTATTTGAATTAATGTTTTACTAGGTGAGTTTTACAACAGTTGGAAACGAGGCTTGATAACTCAATACTATGTCGTTACCACATGGAAAGAGCCCTACTTGGCGGTGGATGTTTTTGGTGCACAGAAGGTGCCTACAAGAGAATGCAAGGAATAATGTCTGCCCTGCCCGCATATGCTGGTGGCCCAGACAAAAATCCCAATTACAAATCTGTATGTTCGGGAACTACAGGTCATGCAGAAATTGTCGAGATAATGTATGATCCAGAAATAATTGACTACTCTACAATCCTTGACATCTTTTTCACTGTACACGATCCAACTCAATTGAATCGTCAAGGGAACGATATCGGTACCCAATACAGAAGTTGTATAATGCCATTGAACGAAAACCAAGAAAATGCTGCCAAAAGCAAAATTGCCGAGATACAACAATATTTTGACAGAGAAATTGTTACTACTATCGAAGCGCCAATCAATTTTGTAATTGCTGAAAAATATCATCATGATTACTATGAGAGAAACCCTGGACAAGGATACTGCATGGCTGTTGTTGGCCCAAAAATCTCTAAAATCCGTCAAAAATTCGCTCATTTATACTAGAGTGAAATTCAATAGACGGTTTCTACACGCCTGTTCATGGTGAATAATGTACCCACCCCGCCAACACCGGTCAATGAACCAGTTTTAGGATATCTTCCGGGTAGTATAGAACGTTCTGAACTCAAAGCCGAATTATCAAGACAATCAGCACAGGTTGTTGAAATACCATGTATCATAAATGGCGTTGAAGTCTACACTGACAACGTTGTTGAACAAGTTATGCCACACAACCACAGCCATGTAATTGCCAGAGTGCACATGGCTGGAGAGAAGGAAGTTAAAGATGCCATAGATGCGGCACTGAATGCTCATGAATCATGGTCAACAATGCCATGGGAAGCTAGAGGTGCTATATTTCTAAAAGCAAGTGAATTGCTAAAAGGAGAGTATCGAGCCAAAATCAATGCAAGTACAATGATTAACCAATCAAAAACCTGCCACCAAGCAGAAATTGATTCCGCCTGTGAATTAATTGATTTTTGGCGATTCAATGTCCAATATGCTAGAGAAATATACGAAGATCTACAACCCCCTGTATCCCCTTCAAGCATGTGGAATTCCAGCGAAGTCAGGCCTTTGGAAGGTTTTGTGTTTTCAGTAACTCCATTTAATTTCAGCAGTATTGCAGCAAACCTGCCCTCATCAGCAGCAATCATGGGCAACACTGGAGTTTGGAAGCCAAGTAGAAATTCATACCTATCAAATTACTACTTGATGCAGTTGATGATGGATGCTGGACTACCTGATGGAGTAATAAATTTCATACCTGGAAAAGCAAGCATGGTGGGCGATACTTGTTTATCTCATCCAATGCTTGCTGGAATACACTTTACTGGCTCAACATCAGTGTTTAGACAGATGTGGAAAGATGTTGCCAATAATTTAGAGAACTTGCGCTCTTACCCAAGAATAGTTGGTGAAACTGGGGGCAAAGATTTCATTGTAGCACATCCAAAATGTGACAAAGAAGCGTTAACTGTTGCCTTAATTAGAGGAGCATTTGAATTCCAAGGTCAAAAATGCAGTGCTGCTAGTAGAGCATACATTCCAGAATCTGTTTGGGATTCAATAAAAGATAATTATGTCGCACAAGTCGGTAAAATAACAGTTGGAGATCCCAAAGATTTCTCCAATTTTATGTCTGCAGTGATAGACAAAAAATCCTTTGACAACATAGTTGGATATATTGAGCGAGCTAAGCAAGATACCGGTTGTGAAGTAATCACTGGTGGCACATATGATGATTCAACTGGATACTTCATTCGTCCAACAACTATAGTCTGCAGTGACCCCCAATATGAATCAATGGCAGAAGAAATATTTGGCCCTGTATTATCTATTCACGTATACCCTGACCATGACTTTGAGAATATCTTGAAAGTTTGTGATTCGACTTCAGAATATGCACTAACGGGTTCTATTTTTGCAGCAAACCGTGAGGATGTACTAACAGCAATGTCTGCTTTGAGATATTCTTCTGGAAATTTCTACATCAATGACAAGCCAACCGGTGCTGTAGTTGGTCAGCAACCATTTGGCGGTGCAAGAGGTAGTGGTACTAATGATAAAGCTGGCTCACCGTTAAATCTACTCAGATGGGTAAGTCCTAGGTCAATCAAAGAAACATTTGCTCCACCGCATGAGTGGACTTATGGCTTCCTAAAAGAGTGAAGAGGTAACTTCTTACTCTTGTCCAAATTGTTGACTGATTCAGTCAAGACTCTAGGCTCTATACCTTTACTAACTAAAGAAATTACCCACCAGCCAAAAGAGAGGATTGGAGTAGAAATCAACATCAATAGGCACAGAAATACCACAATATTAGATTCGGATAAGTTCCAAGACCATAAACCACAACCTATCATTACCAATATGAAAAACAGCCTTGATGCTTCACTGGGTGTTGACCATCCGCGATGATCTAATCTTGGCGCAAATAGGTACTCCATGACTCCCATGACCTGCAAATCAGTTGATTCAAGATAAAAAGACATGTTTTTTCCAATTGAAGCGATTACTTCATGTCATACCACAAACAGGACTGACCCCGCAGTGATGAATGCTTTAGCCGACTGCTGATTTTTTCAGTGACGAGTGATGGGCGAACTGAGCGGGACAAAACAAATTATTCAAACTTCATTCTTACTGTGAGAAATATGCAAGGAGTACCTCAAACTGGACTTTCTCCTGCACCAAATAATCTCTATTTATCACAACAATCATCGCCTTGGAAAACCATATTTTCAATGCTTTTGTTGGTCATTGTGGTTTTTTTCTTTGTCCAACTTTTTGTTCTGGTGACTTATGGATTTTTAGATGGTGACATGGATGGAGACATTGGACCAATGGACCCATTACTGGTTATTTTTGGAACACTGTGTTCAACACCGTTCTTACTGTTGTTCTTAGTGATGAGAAAACCAAAACTGGCTCACGTTGTAAGGCTAGAAACTAATGAGAATGGGAGTAATGCACACTACATCACGCCCGGGACATTGATTCAAACACCACATCAGACGATTCTTCAACATCATCTTATTCACAATACTGCACCTCTTGAAATGCCTAAGTTTAGTCATCTTTGGATTATTTTTATCATTGGCACTATTATTTCTGCGATATTCATGGCCCCGTTATTGGTGCTAGGGTTAACTCCTGCTGCGATTTTATTATTCGTGATTATCGCTTTACCTGCATGGATTATTGGATTTTCAACTCCAGTATTTGCTTGGTGGTCAACATCAAACGAATATTTTGGGCTTAGAACCACACGGAGACAAGGAGAATGGATGTTAATTGCTGGAATGTTATCTACGCTTCCTGCTCTAGCAATAAATTCACTTATTTCACCAATAATTATCAATATGTTTGGCTTATCTATTACCGATGAATATAGTCTTGGTTATGGGATGATTTTATTCCTCTCTGCGCCGATTGGCGAAGAGTTGTCTAAAGCCTGTGCTGTGTTATTTTTAGCCAGATTTATTGATTCGCCAAAACGCGGCTTTCAAATTGGTTTTTCTGTGGGTCTAGGTTTTGCCCTTCTTGAAAATATGATCTATATTTTAGGTGCGATATTTACTGGTGAAGGGGCGGCAATTAGTTTTGTTTTCACTGCAATTTTAAGAGCGATTGGTTCAATTCCTGGTCATGCTACTTGGACTGGAATTACCGGTTATGCTATTGGTTGCTACGTAATTAAGAAGCGATGGAATAAACTGAGTTTAGGTGTTTTTGACAAAGCAAAAAGCAACTTGGAAAGCCAGTGGATATTATACAACAAAAAATCGGGTCAGCCGATGATTTCCTCAAAAAGTGAGATTGGACCAAAATCAATTCCCAAATGGCTTTCTGCCGGTCAAGAAAAAATGGTAACAATCACTGATAAACCTGTGAAGGCAATATTAATTGCCATAATATGCCATTCTCTATGGAATGGTTCCCTATGGTTTACTAGTGTAATCTTGCAAGATTCTTCCCTCTTGATACAAATAATAGCTAATCTTGTAATCATAATAGCATTAATTGTTCTATTATGGATTATACTGAGAAGGTTAATTCCATATGCTCTGGAAGAAGGAAATACCATTGCAGAATAGTATTTTTTGTCGCAATATTAGGGAAGCAGATTTAAACAAACCTTTGCCCACAAGTTATTGGGATAACCATGGATTATCTAACAGAGGGGATAAATCAAGGTAACTTATTTGTCACTTCAATGATAATGTTAGTGCTAGTCATTGCCTCAACTAAGGCTCGATTCTTGGATACAGCCGGAGTTGCATCCGCGGTATTTGTTGGCTTACTTGTTGGTGTTTTAGGGCACTGGAGTTGGTTACTTATTCTACTTGCTTTCTTGGTTTTTTCTCATCTCGCCACAAAATGGAAGTTTGAAGAAAAAAAAGCCAAAAATATGTCAGAAAGCGATGATGGACATCGTGGTTGGGTGAACGTATTTGCCAATGGTAGTATACCTGCACTAGTCGCTACTGGGGCTTTTTTAACAGATGAATGGGAATTTGGCATTTGGATGTTTGGTGCTGCGGTTTCGGTTGCTGCGGCTGACACATTTGCCAGTGAATTTGGCTGCCTTGATGAAAATGTAAGAATGATTACCACTCTCAAAAAATGTGAAGCAGGGATTAATGGAGGATTTTCTAAAACTGGACAATTAGCCGCATTAATTGGTTCAGTAATTATCGCACTTATGACAATCGGGGCATGGATACTTATCAACCCTGATGAGAGTATTAGTTACGGACTAAACCTAGGTTTGGCGGTCGTTGCCATAGGGTGGATTGGTTGTCAAATCGACAGTTTTTTGGGCGCGTGGTTTGAAAATCGCGGATTATTGACCAAAGGTGGCGTTAATGCCTTAGCTATCTCCTCTGGCATGCTGATTATGTTGGCTTGGCTTAGTTGGTTTTAATCAATCAATAAGCCAATAGTTATTCAACTAATACTGTCTCGATGATGCATGGGCAAGCGTATCATTAGCATTTTATTGCTAATTTTACTCATTGGAGTTATCGCCTCTAACCGCGTATCAGCCAATGATGATTCTTACCAGCCTGGTTACATAGACTGGCAAATTAATCCTGTTGAGCACTTGTTTGTTGAAGGTGACACTGAACAGACAGCGATACTTCAACGAGATAAGCCAGACCAAACAGAAGGTGGAATTAGTTTAGACCCATTATTCAACGGCGACATATTTTCAATCCAAAGTGAGCCGATTGAGCACGGTTTTAATCAGACTGTAAAAATGAGTGTGTATTTCTCAGTCTATCTAGATGATAGTGTTGGGCCACAAACCTGCACAAGGCAACAAAGCACAAGTCTGCAGTTATCTGATGCTAGTACCACCTTAACTTACACAGTATCTTTAGCAGGACAACAGATTTACCAAGAATCAGTAACTGAAATAGTAGACGAAATCGGGGCCTCTTCAGCAATGAACTTCTCCGGTCCAATAAATGATGTTAACATCAGTGCAAATCCTGGAGATGCTTTCCAGCTTACTCTTTCCGGTGTTCATAACTGCTTAGGTTCTAGTGTTATGGTCCAATGGGGTGGTGGCCCTGAACCGCAAAACTCAGGAGGTATCTTGATGATTGGGCAGTTATATGAGCCAATAATGAATATGGTTGTTGACAAATCAAATATACCACACATCGAATTAGACCCTATTCTTCCATGGGGAATTGAAGACATAAAAGAAAGTAAATGGGAGATTTGGGGCCCACTTAGGGAATATGACCGAATCTCCTCTGATTATGACGACATGATTGAAAACTCTGCTGGAAAATCAATGCTTGAAAGACAAATCACCGAAAATAAATCTGTTCTTGTTTGGTCTGGGAAAGAAACACTAAATAGTGGAGAGTATAATTTACAATTTTGTATAAAAACAGTGTATGGAGATCTAAACAGCGAGTGTCATGCTTTTGGAATTCTCAGATTTGAAGTCGTCGATGAAGATAATGGATTTGCCAACGCTAAATTATTTTTGACCATTACCACGGTACTGGCACTACTGTTGTTTGTCGGCAACGCATTCAATCAAGGTCTCTTGATCCCCGCACCAATATTAGGTGCACTCTTGGTAATGATGTTGTTATTCATTCCAACTGCGTTCAGTCAAAATAATCTGGGAGCTGATGCTGCCATTTACGACAATGCTAGAGTATCTAACGCAGAATTGTATGATGAAAATGAAAACTCCTACACAATTACTGAACTATTTGATGGTAAGGATGCTTTAGTTATCGGTATTGGTTTGCCCGCATCTGAAAATTTAATTGAACAGAGTAATCAATTCAATAGAACAATTGAACGTTATGGCGATGATGTGGCAGTTATTCACATTATATCGGGAACTGACCCTTTGACCTCAGACTTAGTACAAATGCGCGCTCAACTTAACACATCATGGCCTATTTTATTAGACGATGAGGGGAAATTTGCTTCAACTTTACCTAATGGCGTATCTGACTCAGTATTGGTTATCGATAGAGCAATGCACGTAACGTTTAGTAAATCACCTGTCGCTTATTCAGACGACATTAGCGAAGCGATTGACGCAATACCATCTGGAGGGGCTCAAAACCTCGCACCATATTTTGCGCTGCTGGTTGGCCCAGGACTATTCTTATTCTTCATAGCCCTACCTAGAGAGGGATGGACTCCCCCGGATGAACCAGTGCCTCCCGGTTCACTATGGGCTTCGATTATTGGCGCTGGTGCAGCTGGAATCTTGATGGTAAACTTACCAATATTAATCGCCACAATATTGCCTATTGGTTCAGGATTGTTGTTTTACATGGATATCTTGATGATGGTTTGGTTTGTTGAAATGGCATTCTTTACCGCAAAGAACGGCAAACCGTATGAAGTCACATTTTTAGCCGGATTAATTCATCGGCTGTATCCTAAACATTTCCAAGATTGGCGGCCTCTGGAAGATATGGAAAGAGATGTACTGCTGGGTATTTGGTTTGGTTGGTTTGGCATCCTAGCGTTCCCTGCGTTATTCCCTCAAGCAATTGGTGCAGCAATGCTTAGTGGCTTCTCGGGGATTTTAAGATCGTTTTTATCATTCGTGATAATTCTATTAATGGGTGGATTAGCAATTCTTTCTTTAAGAATTATTGCGGCAATTGGAGGACCAATTTCAAGATTGTTTGGAAGGTTTGGTGCTGAGTCATTTACTCAATTTGTTGGCTGGTGTATTCTACCATTGGCAATATGGGTCACTATAAACTCGATTTTAACAAGTATTAGCGTTGGACTATTATGAAAACATTGACAATGGTTGACTTTGGTTAACTAAGTTTATGATTGAAGCTACAACCAGATGGAGCGTCACAAGGAGAAAGGTTTTCACTAATTGTGCTCGAAGGTATGCAATAAAATATATTGACAATAATCGTCCATATTTAGGCCAAAACAAAGTTGCTTATCAATCTCCATGGGATTTGATGATTAAAACCTCAAGGGATGTTTTTTTCCAATTATTAGCAGACCTACACAGAGGAGTTAATTGGAGCGAAAAATTAATTCAATCGAGAGTTAGATTTGAATTAACTAGCCAATTAGTTTCCTTTGGTTTGACCGGTGATAGAATATCTAATAAGCAAAAGAATCAATTCATTGCATCTGCATTTATGAGAATAAAGAAAATACTGAAAAAATCAATCATCGCTAGAATAGTTGATAATGATATCAAAGAATGGAGCTTTCACAATCGCATCAAACCGGTTAGTTTTGGACATATGGAAGTGTACTGTTCTCCAGATATAGTATATCGATATAAGTCAAAATGGCATTTAGTTAGAATAAATTTTCAATCTGAAAAAATCCAGCCATATGTTGAATTAGAATTATGTTCAATGTTATTATGGTCTAAATATAATCAATATTTACCAAACATTGATGAGAAATTTGCTCTACATGGTTTGTTTTATAGTGATCGCAAATGGAGAAATTATTCAATTATCCCGAGTCAAAAAATGTTCCAAGAATCAAAGCAATTATTGGAAAAGGATGTTCATAATATGAACCTTCTACAAATTGAATTTATGAAGAACCTAAACCCAAATAAATTACCATTAGCAAACTCACCTAAGTATTGTATTCGTTGTCCGTATAAATTATCATGCCCAAAATTCAGTTTTTCAGATAAGATATGAGTTTAATTTCCACTAGTATATAATAAAATGTCAAATATAGCCGTTGAATTTAATACCCATGCTTTTTTGGATTCAATCATGTCGTTAGCACCAACTGATTATGACTTCGGAAGCCAGTCGAATTATGCCTTTGCCCAAAAAATAACATGCAAGAGTGATGAAACCAGAAAAATGTTTGTTGAAGGATGGGGCCATATGCTCAACTACAATCATGAGCAAGCAATCGCCTGTTTCTCAAAATGTACTGAACTTGAACCTGATTGTGCAATGGCTTGGTGGGGTATTTCCTACTGCGTCTCATCTAACTACAACTGGGCACCTGGATTAGGTTCTGGTCATGATTCAATTCAACAAGCATTATCGGTAATGGATGGATGTACTGAATTAGAACAAGATCTAATCAGAGCGCTATCAACTCGCCACTCTGCTGAAGCTCGAGATGCTGCAGACCCAACAGTACTCAATATGGGCAACAGCCCCGAATTAAATGTAGCATTTGCTGAAGCAATGGCGCCATTGTATGAAAAGTACCGCGGAGATTTAGATGTGACTGCTATCTATGTAGAGGGTTTGATGAACCTAAAAGCATGGCAGTTATGGGACAAAAATACTACCACTGGAGAAATAACTCCGGCAGATGATAATACTCTACTATTGGTAAAAATCATGGAAGATGCATTTGAAAGTAGCGAAGATGCGAAACAACATATTGCTCTTTGTCACCTTTATTGCCACGCACTTGAATTGTCTCCTTTCCCTGAGAAGGCACTTCCAGCCGCCGATGTATTGCGTACTGCAATGCCAGGTTTGGGCCACTTAGTTCACATGCC
>DUJK01000004.1:5597-12031 GCA_013329925.1 Candidatus Poseidoniaceae archaeon | reverse complement strand
TCACACATTGATGCGTGGGTTGGACAATGGAAAGAGGCGGTAGAGTGTAATATAGCGGCGGTTGAGGCTGATGACAAATATGTTGAACTGACCGGGAATGAATCCCAATTCTACAAATTTTATCGTATGCACAACCACCACTTTATCGTCTGGTGTGCTATGTTTGAAGGGCAATATGAGACGGCTTTGAAATATGCTCGAAAAGCCGCTGCTACCTTACCTGCTGGAGATGAAAATCACGGTGTGAATTTCATGCTGGCTGGAATTATCCCAATGGGTGCAATCTTCCTAGAATCATACGTCACTATGCCTTGGCACGTTATGATTAGATTCGGCAAGTGGGATGAGATTCTTGCTGAACCAATGTTTTCTGACAAAGATGCATTCCCGGCAACTATAGCAACTCAGCATTATGCTAGAGGTGTCGCTTACGCATCAAAAGGAATGGTCCCTGAAGCAGAAGCTGAACAAGTGTTATTCAATCAAGCACTGGAAAACCCTGCTCTTGTAGGGAGATTAATGCACAACAATTTGATGTACCAAGATCCTGCTGAAGGACCTTCTATTCTAAATGTCAACGCAGCAATCCTAGAGGCTGAGATTGAATATAGAAGGCAATATCTTGCTAAGGCTGCTGGTCAACCAAGTGATTTCACAGCAGCATTTGATGAACTGCGCAGAGGTGTAGATTTGTCACTAAACCTTGCTTACAATGAGCCATGGGGACAAATGCAGCCAGTTAGACACATCCTTGGTGCATTGCTATTCGAACAAGGCCACATTGCGGAAGCAGAGGAAGTTTACCGAGCAGACATTAAGTTGTGGAAGGACAACATGTGGGGATTGTTGGGACTAAAACTCTGTTTAGAAGCCCGTGGAGATGCTGCTGAAGAACTGGCAGAAGTTACTGCTTTGTTCAATGAGCGAAGTTCCCGTGCAGACATAATCCCAGCAAAGACTTGCTTCTGCGCCCAAGATGCCTTAGAGAAATCCTGCTGTGACTGATTGCTCTGATGCTAATATTCAAGATGTTAAATCATCCAATACGGAACTAACATCAGCAGCCTTGGTAACACCGCTTGCCAGAAGGACTCCTTCTGCACCTAGTTCAATTGCCTTCTTGACATCTGCACCGGTTTTAACACCTGCACCGCAAAGCACCCGGACATTAGGATTAGTAGATTTGACTGCTGCCACGGTGTTGGACACAATAGATGGATCTGCTGATGTTACTGAAATATCTCCTCCAATAAGTTCAGGAGGCTCTACAGCAATGAAGGTTGGACCTAGTTTAGCCAAAGCAATCGCTTCATCAACATCTGCAGCACAGGCACAAATTGGGAAATTTTCCGGTAACATAGCCATTAATTCCTTGACGTGTTCAAGTGAAACTTTGTGCTCAGCATGATTGATTATTGTTCCAACTGCGCCGCGGTGAATTGCCAAATCTGGCTCTAGCCAACCGGTGTGACTGCCTTTTCCAACCGGGTCAAGATGTTGTGACCAAACCTCAAGTTTATCGGAATTATTAGAAATTGAAAACAAGTCAAATGCTGATACTACTGCTATCATGCGGTAATTTCGGTTAACAAATTGTTCCATTACTTTAGCAAGTTGCTCTGCAGATTCGCCGCATGCGGTTTGATACGTCTTAAAATTAACAACTATCAAGGGTTTGTCCATGAGTTTGGCAGGCCAACATTGCATTTGAGTTCTTCCACTCATAATGTGTTATTCACTGGTTTTCCCAAGTAATATCAGTAATCGTAGTGCCTGGCGGGATTACTGAATCATGACCAACAATGACATTTGTCAAATGACTATTTTCCCCAATGATACTATTGCGACCAATTAAGCTACCCGAGATACGACTAGATTCACCAATTTTGCTATTCTCTAAGACGGTTGAGTGTGTTATTGATGACTTCACGACCTCTACACCTGATGAGATCATTGAAGAGATAATACTACTATCTAGTGCCGGATTTTTGGTAGATGAATACCATGAATTTGTGACTCTATCACCAGCAGTAAATCGTGATTCATCTACGCATTTTGATACCGCATCACACCAAGACTCTCTTGTCCCTGCATCGATAAAATAACCATCAAATTTCATCCCATTTAGCATTCTTGTGTCGGTTAATTGTGGAAATACATCTCTTTCAAGCGAATGTCGACCTTGCGGCATAAAGTCAAAAATATCATCTTCAAAGATATATGAACCTGCATTTATCAAATTAGAAAATACCTCATCTGGTTGCGGTTTTTCCTTGAATTCGGTGATTTTACCATAATTGTCAAGTCCGACGATACCAAATCTGGTTGGGTCTTCAACTTCCCAAAGACCCAGAGACCCGATTCCACCATTTTTATTATGTAAATCAAGTAGCTTTCCGACATCTAGTGATGAGATAATATCGCCGTTAAAACAAGCAAATGTACCACTCACACTATCCTTGCAGTTACCCAGTGCCCCGCCAGTGCCAAGCGGCTCTTTTTCATCAACAATATTTACTTCAAAGTCACATTCTATAGAATCAAAATAGGATTTAATCATATCTACTTTATACCCGCCTGCAACAATTACTTCATCGATTAATTTATTTGGAATTGTATAGATTACTTGCTCAAGTAAAGTCCTATCTAACATCGGTAGTAGTGGTTTAGGCACAGATTTAGTCCACGGACTTAACCTTGAGCCGATACCACCGGCTAGGATAACCACTTGCATGTCAACCGGTTTGTGCTTAAGTCTTTGAATCAATCCGTTGGTTAATCATCTTTTGATTCATTCTTTGACTCATTGTCATCAGGAGTTGAATAATCAATGCCACAACTGCGGCAAACTTGATTTTCGTCCCAGTCACACTGTCTACGACAACTCATCAAATCATGCCTTCCATTTTACCGAACAACCAATCGATTCTGTTGTTTTAATTTCGGGCTCATTACCTGCTAATACTGCATTAACAGCATCTAGTAAGTCGGTTGATGTAACATCAGCTGGGTTCTTTGGAGAATCATCCATTCGCCCTTTGTACACTAGCGAATTATCTTTGTTAAATAAGAAAAATTCAGGGGTTCTTTTCGCACCATATTGACTGGCAACTGATTGATCTTCGTCGTGCAGATATGGATATGGCATGCCCTTATCAGCCCTCTTTACCATGTGCTCAAATGAGTCTGTTTCGTATACTGAGGAATCATTGGAGTTAATTCCAATAAATCCGATACCATTATCAAAGCAGTATTTGGCTAATGAATTCATCCGTAAAACACTAGCCACTACATATGGACAATGATTACACTCGAACACTACTACCAAGCCGTTTTCTTGAGCATATTTTACTGCATTAACCTCATCTTCACCAATATTGGAATTGGCATTTTTCAAGGTAAAGTCGATTAGATTGTCTCCAACACTTAGTGTCATGTTGTCGTTCAAAGAGTCATTCAATAAAGTACCTTGTATTCTATATCGGTCCAATATTTAGACCAATTACTAGGACTAAACTAGAAAATAATACAATGAGAATATTATCATCTATCACGCCAAATTCATATCTTTCGACATAGGATGCTACTATCGCTGACATTAGACCCCATAACGGAATTTCTGGTTCTGCCAACTGTCCAAAGAAATAACCCAATGGTAAGCACAATATTGCCATTCCGACATTTCCCCATGCACTCTTTGTCCTTTTTTGAAACATTTTATTTCTTATAATTCCCGTAACTCCGTCGCCAAAGGCCATGTAAAGTGCTGGTAGAATTGCTAACCATGGCTCGTTACTATACTCCCAAATAGCATAAACTGAAATTCCCAACATCAATGCAAAAGATGCATCATTCATATTCTGTTCTGTTTGCATCCACCATAACCGTCGGTCAGTAAGATGTGTCAAGGTTAAACCAAAACAACCAAGTACGCCGCCAATTAGAACCCAAACTGGATCCTCAAATACTATTGGGGCGGCTATTATTGGCACACCTCCAGCCAGCATGTGAGCAACTTTTCGATTGTAATATACTGCCACCATATGTTCTGAGCCCTGCTTTCTGAGGTAATCGTAAAATGGTTTTATGCCAAACACGATTATGATTGACCACAACCCTAGAATGAGAAACCAATAGAAGTCGTTGGCCATAATTTGGCCTAACTGTCACAGTGTTTAGATATTCAGTTTAAACAAAGTATTCAAAGACGGTCTTCAAGTGGAGAGATTCGGAGAGAGTCATGAATATCCATGAATACCAAGGAAAAGAATTGCTTAGGGCAAATGGTGTACCCGTTCTAGATGGAGTACACTGTAAAACTGTTGAAGAAGCGCTTGATGCATACGATTCACTCAACTCAAAAGTGGTCGCTGTTAAATCACAAATCCATGCTGGAGGTAGGGGTAAGGGTACTCTGTACAATCCTAAAACTAGAGAGCACGTGATGGACGGTGGTGTGAAAATAGCTTTTTCACGGGATGAAGTAAAATCATATTCTGAGAATATCCTTGGTAATATATTAGTAACAATTCAAACTGGAGATGAAGGTAAACTAGTCAGTAACTTATACATCGAATCTGGCTGCGACATAGAGCATGAATACTACCTTGCGCTACTTGTTGATAGGGAGAATAAAGCTGTCATGATAATGGCATCAACTGAAGGTGGTATGAATATTGAAGATGTAGCACATGAAACCCCTGAACTGATTCATAAAATTATTATTGACCCAAATTCCGGATTGATGGGTTTTCAAAATAGGGATTTAGGAATCGCTCTTGGACTGAGCGGTACAGCTTTGAAATCTTTCATGAAAATGTTGTCAAGCATGTACCAAATGTTCGTTTCAAATGATTGTGCTATGGTAGAGATTAATCCACTGGTAAAGACCAAGAGTGATGAAATAGTTGCCCTTGATTCAAAAGTTTCATTTGATGAAAATGCTGAATTCCGACACAAGAATTGGGACTCGTTGCGTGATTTAAGCGAAGAAGAGGACGTCGAAGTTCGTGCCAAGGAAGCCGGCCTGTCATACGTTAAACTCGATGGTAATATTGGATGTCTTGTCAATGGTGCAGGATTAGCAATGGCAACTATGGACGTAATCAAATTGTATGGTGGTGAGCCGGCAAACTTCCTTGACGTTGGTGGTGGTGCCAACGAAGAGCAAGTAAAAACTGCGTTCTCAATTATTTTAGAGGACCCAAATGTCAAGGGAATTCTCGTTAATATCTTTGGTGGTATCATGCGTTGTGATATTATTGCCCGTGGTGTTATTGCCGCAACTGAGGCTCTTTCGCTTGAAGTACCATTGGTAGTTCGACTCGCTGGAACCAATGTTGATGAAGGCAAGAAAATTCTTGCACAATCTACTCTAAACATTCATCCTGCAGATGACTTAGCAGAAGGTGCACAAAAAATAGTCGCTCTTATCAGCGGAGGTGCTCAGTAATGCCAATATGGATAGAAGAAGATGCCAAAGTTTTGGTTCAGGGTATAACTGGTAAGCAAGGAATGTTTCATGCGGAAAAAATGGTTGAATATGGCACTAATATTGTCGGTGGATGCACACCTGGCAAAGGCGGACAAACTGTCGAATTACAAGGAAGCAATTTTCCGGTTTGGAATTCAATGACTGAAGCAATAACAGAAACCGATGCTGATGCAACAGTAATCTATGTCCCTCCACCTTTTGCCGGAGAGGCGATTATGGAAGCCGCTGATGCTTTTGACAAAGTCAAAGGAGAAGGGGTAATCGTTTGTATTACCGAGGGTATTCCAACCATTGACATGGTAAAAGCCGTAGCCTATGTTTACAATCGACCAGGTATTCGGTTGATCGGCCCAAATTGTCCTGGAATTATTACTCCGGGAGAAAATGGAGGAGCCAAGATTGGTATTATGCCAGGTCACATACATGCTAAAGGCAGAATTGGTATTGTCTCTAAGTCTGGAACTTTAACTTACGAAGCGGTTGCCCAAACTATGAGTATTGGTGAAGGTCAATCTACTTGTATTGGAATTGGCGGAGATCCGGTAAACGGAACTGGATTCATAGAATGTTTAGCAGCATTTGAGGCTGATAGTCAAACTGAAGCAATCGTAATGATCGGTGAAATTGGTGGAACTGCAGAAGAAGATGCAGCGGCATGGGCAGCAGAAAATGTAACTAAACCAATCGTTGGCTTTGTCGCTGGTGCAACTGCACCCCCAGGTAAAAGAATGGGGCACGCAGGAGCAATTATCTCTGGTGGAAAAGGTACTGCAGAAGAAAAATTTGCTGCTTTTGAAGCAGCAGGTATTGCTTGTGCAAAGGACCCATCTGAACTTGGAGCAGTATTACTTGAATCTCTCAAGAAAGCAGGTCTAAGGTGAGAATTATTGATGAAAGATTTTGATTTTAATCAATATTATCAAAAACATGAAGTTGACTT
>DUJK01000004.1:813-5214 GCA_013329925.1 Candidatus Poseidoniaceae archaeon | reverse complement strand
AGTTGGCGAAAATCAAAACGACGAGTCAGTTCAGTGGAGAGTTTTAGGAAAGCAATAGCTAAAGATAATCCGAGTGACATCTATTTCTCTACATCATCATGGTTAGAACCTATTGATTTACCAAATTTAAATGATGATTCAAAACCTCATCCAATATTACTCAATCATTTGATTGTGTTTGATATTGATTCGCCACCTTTGTCGCTCGAGAACCTAGAGCATGCAAGATTGACAACATTGAATTTACTCAAATGGATACAAAAAAACCATGATTATGAACTAATTTCAATTTCTTTTTCTGGTAGCAAAGGTTTCCATTTGTTCTATAATGACCCTGATAGAAGTTTATTCTCAATTGAAAATGCTAAGGAAAGGGAACTAGCAGTAAAGGAAGACCGAAATAAGTTATTGCAAGAGGTTTTACTGGCAGGCTTCAAAGTGGATCCAAGAATCACCGCTGATACTCGTAGAATTATTCGATTACCAGGCAGTATTCACGGTAAAACTGGCCTCTTGTGTCACCGAATTAATCTTGAAAGGCTTGAGGCAAATGTTGAGGCATGGATAAATGATGTTCCAAGCTTATTTGGTAATTTAGAAATCCCAAAAATTGCAAAGTTAGAACCCAAAAAAATCAAACAATCATCCAAAAAGGTAACAAAAAGGAATCAAGATATTAGTGTTGAGCAAACTTACATGATTGAAGTAAGTAACCACTCACCTAATACCAAAGACCGAACTTCGCTAATATTTTGGACACCATATTCATGGGGCACTGGAGAATTATGCCTTGAACGACTTCAAGATTTAGTTAAGTCAGAAAACTTAGCAGATTCATATATATTCTCTGATGGTCAACGTATATTGTTCATTTGTCCAGAGGCATTTACTAGAGCAAAAATTGTTAAACTTCTAGATAAAATTGGTATGGAAAAGTTGTCAAAAACTCTTGCCACACGACAACACTACTGGGTTAGAATATCAGGAATCATGTATGATGATGGTAACTGGTACAACGAACCGAGATTTATTTCCGTAATCAAAGGTAATAATTCAAAGCAAAATTTCTCTAAATCCCATTTGACATTATTATCTAAACTAGGTCTTGATATCGATATTTCTCAGTTTGAGCAATTAGCAGGAAATACCGAACCGAGCATCAGAATGGTTGTGCGCGACTGATAATTTATAGACTCGCTTACTAGATTTAGTTTTGTCCTCAATGGAGTCTTAGGACTGTGACATCTTACTAAAGTACGGTAGAAACAATCGGCGACGGCGCTCGGGGACAGCGCCTAGCCACATTTTCGTGATAATATGGCTGAAAAAAACTATACTTCCGCTATCGCACTTGGTCTTATTTCTGTAAGTTTAGTCGTTATGGCTTCTATTGTTCCCGTTCACGGTGGAGGATTTATCGTTTTAGCATCTTTTTTTTGTTGTGGATTTATTGGTCAAATACTCGTAGTAAATGGGATTATGCAGGTAACTCCGGCTAACCGAGTACAAAGAATAACACAAGAAGAGTATCGTAGAAATTACGAAAACATCCCCTATCAGTCGATAATTGCCAAAATAAACTCCAGTGGCGTAACTGTAAATACCGTTGAAGATGCAATAAAGACATATTCAAGTTTGTTCAATGTCGGAGAAAAGGCGGCAAGGCCATTCTTCCAAAATCAGTTTGTTAAGTCAACATTGGGTTTGGATATCCAAAATTCTGTACAAACCTCACAAGTTGGTTCAACTCGTAAAAATAAAACTAAGAAACTAGATGCTAACTTTTGGGATAATGTCTCTGAAGGAGTTGCAAAAAATGAAACTAAATCTGAAGAGATTTGCGCTGATCCAAATTGTTCTAAACCTGTTTCTGCTTTCGATTTCCGCTGCTTCAAGTGTCGTAGTAGATTTTGTGCAGATTGCGAAAGTGGCAAGAGCATAATGTGCAAATCTTGCTCATAGGAAAATTTCTTTCCTGTGCAAAGAATTTTGAGGAACCATTGTTGAAGATTTAATAATGTCAACTCTAATTTTTCCTTCCTTACTTCTGGCGTAAAATAGCTCTGATGGACTAACAAATTCGTTCCAATAGCGTTGGAAAATTTCAGCCTTTTCAGCCGAAGCGGCTAATATTTTGGGCACCGTATGATACATTACCAATTTGTCTTTTACTGGCCTGAAAAATTTAGCAATAACCTCAGGCATAAGTTTTGATAGCCAAGTATCTGTAATAAATTTAGATGATCGTGAGATTACATACCTTGGCTTCTCCATCGGTCCTAAAACTTCTTCCAAACAAGCAGAGAATAGTGCACTTTCTTCTTCATTAGCATTCTCGAGATGTAAGCGTACCCAGCCACCTCCTCGATTACCACCATCGGCTCGACAATTTTTTGATATCATTCCTAGATGAATTAAACTGTTAACGATTGAAAGTGAAATGGCTTGCACTAGAGATTCGTCAGTCCACGGTGTTTTTTCTCTACCAAACTTAAACCCACCACCAAAACCAGTACTCAACCTCGCTTCAATTGCTGAAGTTGGTTTTGCATTGAATGGCTGACCAATGCCCCAAAGTCCTCTAACATGAGGCCTATTACGGCCACGTCTTAGCATATCTTCGTTGAATACAGCCATACCTTCACTAACGCCTTCTGGCTCAGCCTCGGTAAAGGCTGCATGAACATGTCCCACTCCTTTCTCTATTGCCCCATCATCACATACCCCATACAGTTGCTTGTGTTTTTTCTTAAACCGTTCATAATCTGAAAAACCATTAGTGAACTCCTCTGCTAAACAGACAACATCCCAATTGTTAGCAACTTTTTCTGGCCATTGTTTGTCCAAACGAATTGAACGACCTCTTAGTTGATTAATGCTCATACTTGTGGTAACAGTAGTCAAATCAATCAACACATTGATTTTAGATGCATCCCATCCTTCGCCAAGAAGTCCTCTTGTTCCAATTAGACACTTTGTAATTCCTGTTTGGAAAAACTCAGTTATCATTAGCGAATAATGTCGAGGAATCCAGTCTTTGCCCCTCCCAATTATTTCATGATAATCGCCTCTTAACTCATCAACTAAGGTTATAGCTAAGTCTCTTTCTTTAATCCAATTATTTGCTTCTTCTAGAAATTTGTCAGCAAGATCATCATCTACAAGTACTGTACTGCCAGTCATCAAAATTGGATTCAGTAAATCTACATTATCGCATCGCACTGCTTGTCTAAATGCTGCAACTGCGCCTCCTGCTTCATCATCCATTACCCCTTCTACCAAAGTTGTGGCTGAGGTTTTCTCAAAATCAGTTATTATTACTGCTCGAATATCGCCACCTAATGCTTGCATTTCAGAACTTAAAATTGTAGAAATTGCTTTGGTCTTTGAGGATGCATATGCCATAATTCTACCCACTGGGGAGGCACAAGGACGAATCCCCGTCTCAGTTATTTGACTCCCTAACATCCTCAAACGCTGAGTGACTAATTCTGCTTTTTCGTGGTCTAATTCACTCTCACTTCTGCGCAATCCGTGCCTAACATAACGGTCGAGAACCGGCCTTAATATTGCCAATTTATTCTGATAAGAATTTAGCAAATGGTCTGGAGGATAAGGGACACCTTTTGGTACACTACCAATTGTGTTTAACAGAAAAGCTCTCCCTGCGTTGGCAAATCCGCCATTTCTTTTACTAAACTGATCCCATTCTTCCCCCTTACCGCCTGGTGATTTCCGCTCCTCAAGCGCTTTGAACACCCATTTATCGATAGGTAATGTTGCATTTGGATAATCTTGCTCTTGATGTAATTCATTGAGAAGTTCTCGGAATTCTTCATCCACTTGAGAAACGTAACTCAATTCATTTTGTGATGGTCGTACAAAGAATGCTAAATCTTGATATGGTGCTAAATTTGAATCTCTAACTAATGCCGGGACTGGTACTTCATAGTCGATTTCACCAAAAAATTCCTGATATCTTTTGGCATCTTCCTCATCGTAATGTTGGAAATCTGGCGGAGTTGCTGTTAGGCCCAAAACTATCGGGTCATCAAAAAATTCTCTAACCTCAGTAAGAACTCTCCCCCAATGATGTAATAGGTGGTGACATTCATCTAATATTATCAGGCCAATTCCTACTTTTTTCAGATTTTCAAGAGTTTTTCTTGAGGATTCGCTTAAAGTCCATAAAGCATTTCCGTGCTTAGAAAAATCATCCCTAACCTTCTTTCTATAGACAGATAATCGATCTTTATAATAATTAAAATTCTTATCCTCAAGATCTTTAATCCAAGCAATCGCTGATTCTTCATCTGAGGCTTCTTCATTAATGATTAATGATTCAATCCACAACTCAATAGCAACTCCATCTAATTGTTCACCACCACGTTTAGGCATGGT
>DUJK01000004.1:0-394 GCA_013329925.1 Candidatus Poseidoniaceae archaeon | reverse complement strand
TGCTGCCCATTGTGCCTGAATTGCTGAGTTAGGAGAGAGAACTAAAGTCGGTTTTCTTACCAGATCTGACCAAACATACAGACCTAATACTGTTTTTCCTGAACCTGGTGGAGCAACTATGTGCAAGTGCTTACCTAGTTTATCCAGTTCAGGTTCAATTATCGAAGCAGCTGCGATTTGTGAAGGTCTCAATTTACCGTCAAATCTTATAGCACCAAATTCGGGTAAATTTTCAGTGCCCAAAAATAACCCTCATCATCTAGGAGGCCCGCGCTTAGGACCCTTTGGAGGCCCACTTTTTGGCCCTCCAGGAGGTCCAGGCTTTTTGGTAGGTGGTGATTTTGCCGGGGGAGATCTTCCTGGCCCTTTAGATGGGCCGCCGGGTGGACCGCCT
>DUJK01000095.1 GCA_013329925.1 Candidatus Poseidoniaceae archaeon | reverse complement strand
GGCTCTCCAAGAGTCATGGCCATTGCTTCAGCGACTTTTGCACCATCATCATAGTGTGCTGTTGCAAGAACAATAGCATCGGCCATGGTTTTCGGGTCTTCAGACTTGAAGATACCTGAACCAACAAATACTCCATCCATACCCATACGCATCATCAGCGAGGCATCGGCTGGTGTAGCAATGCCACCGGCTGAAAATGTGACCACAGGTAAGCGTTGAATCTCTTTTATTTCTGTAAGAATTTGCACAACTTCTTGGTGCATTGCATCATCAATGGGTCCAAATGGAGTTACTTCATATGTTCCGGGTAGGGTTGATTTTTGTGCCAGTACCTTGTATCTAGAGATTATGGAATCTGCTGCGACGCCTAATTGGTCTTGCTCTAGATTTTGTAATTGCTTAATTTCTTGGTCAATAATTCTAGCATGAGTGACCGCAGCGACAACGTTGCCTGTACCAGCCTCGCCCTTTGTCCGAATCATTGCTGCACCTTCATAGATACGTCGTACTGCTTCGGGTAGTTCAGTTGCTCCACAGACAAATGGGATTTCAAAATCTTTCTTGTTAATGTGGAAAAACGGATCTGCTGGCGTCAAGACCTCTGATTCGTCAATCATATCGACGCCCATTGATTCAAGAATCCTCGATTCTCCTTCATGGCCAATTCTTGACTTTGCCATAACTGGTATTGATGTGCAATCTAGTATACCTTGAATCATGTCTGGGTGACTCATTCGCGCAACTCCACCTTGCTTTCTGATATCAGCAGGTACTCTCTCTAGCGCCATTACTGCTACAGCCCCTGAATCTTCAGCTACTGCAGCTTGTTCAGCGTTAACGACATCCATGATGACGCCACCTTGTTGCATTCTTGCGAAACCTCTCTTCAAGAGTTCGCTACCGCTTCGGAATTTAGTAAAATCTAGATCTGTCATGTTGTCACCATTTTTTTTAATCTGCGAGGACAGGAGATTCTCCTTCTGCGACTTCTGCATCTATTGACTCGTCAGCGTTGCGTTCGATCCAATGTTCTTCATCCTCTGGGATATCCATGTCTGAAAATATTGCGTCGACCGGGCATTCTGGAGCGCATGCACCACAATCGATGCATTCTTCTGGGTCAATTACTAGGTATGTTTCGGCTTCTCTAAAGGCATCAACAGGACAAACGGCTACGCATTCTTGGTACTTATGGTCAACGCACGTGGTTGTTACAACATGTGGCATAAATTCTCCTCATTCATCGGGCGTAACTTGAGATACTTAACCTCTTGTGAATGTGCATAAGGTTTAGGGCACACGAAATTGTTGTCATGCTTCGAACAAAATTTTGTTTATTTCTTCTTCAGCCGTTTGCCCAGGATAAACCTCAACCTTGATATCACATTTAACCGACTTTTGAGTCGAATTGGTAATCAATATTTTTTCCCCAATCAAGGAATCTAAACAGAATCTAATGTGTAGGGTATTGTTTTCGTCTATTTTTTCAGCTAAAGCCTGGGATATTAGTGTAGTATCTACTGCTTTTAGCTTGCTAATGAATTGTTTTACCTGCTTATTTTTTGTCAACTTGAAGGATATTAGATGTATCTGTGAACCGTGATAAGAGGTTGATTTGTCAACAATTATTTCAGTTTCACCACCCGCTAGCCATTCCAAAGAATCAATGATCACCTTCGTGTCATCAACGCCGCTGGCAGTCACTCGGCAACTAACGTGATGTATGCCCATGGCTGACGGGTAGACTGGTTGTTGAAGAGTTTTGTTGAATATTGTAAATTATTTCTGCCCCACTCCAATAGTCTCTTTGAAATAGGGGAGGTTAGTCGGCAACCTGCAAGTGGGGTAGCCCCCGCAAGACTAACCGAGTTGATATCGATGGCAAAGAAAGTGAGTGCAAAGGCACGTGCGGCAGCACGTAAACAGCGTGACAAGTGGAAGACAAAGAGATGGTACACCATTCGTGCGCCTAGACATCCATGGGATTTCAAGAATATCGGAGAAACAATCGGTGAGTCTGATGAGCATATTATCGGCAGAGTCTATCAAATGACTTTGCAAGAATTCAATGGTGACTTTACCAAGATGCATGTTATCCTAAAGTTCCGCGTCGATGAGTGTGTTGGTCAAGACGCATTAACAACTTTTATTGGCCATCACCACCAAACAGACCACATTAGAAGACAAATACGTAGATACCGTGGTAAAGTAGACGACGTTGTTGACGTAGTAACCACTGACGGTTACCTGGTTAGATTAAAACCGTTGATCATAACTCAAAAGAGGGTTCAAACCTCTGTAAAGCAAGTTATGCGCTCTAAGACGAGAGATTTGCTTCTAGGATTTGCTGCTAAGAATACCTACGCTAAGTTGCAACAGTCAATTTTAGGTGGAGAACTTGAAGAAGATGTAAGAAAGGCGGTAAAACCAATCTATCCAATCAAATCAATTTCAATCAGGAAGAGTCAATTATTGCAAAGTGGTGTAGTGAATGAAAAAGGACCAACACTTGACGAAATCCATGAGGAGGAAGCAAGAACTGCTTCTGAACTCAAAGCCAAGAAAGCAGCAGCTTTGGCCGCGGCTATGGAAGAGGAAGAAGAAACTGAAGCAACACCTTCTATTCTAGACGCAGCAGAAGCCATGGAACCGGAATCTGAAAAAGTTGAAGAGACTGTAGAAGAAGTTGCCGAAGAGGCATCTGAGTCAGAAGAAACCAAAGATGAACCTCAAGAGAAAGCCGCTGAATCAGTCGATTATAGCAGCATGACTGTTGCAGAATTGAAGGAACTTCTAAAGGCAGCTGGAAAACCAGTATCTGGTAAGAAAGCAGACTTAATCTCTAGACTAGAGGAATAATCAACTAACCAAACTATTGGTGATGCCTAATGGAACGCATTGGCATTATCGGCGGTACAGGTCTGGTTAATTTCAACTTCACAGACGGCCCTACAGGACAATACCATATGAGCGAAAAAAGAACAGATAACGTGATAGTGCAAACTGAATACGGCGAAGTTCCCCTAAAATGTATGACAATTAACATAATTGGCAATGATGAAGATAAGGAATTATTTTTTCTTCAACGACATCATAATGCAGGTCAAGCGAACAAACCACCCCACTCAATTAATCATAAAGCCAACATGGCTGCTCTAAAAGAAGCATGCTGCGATGTGATAATTTCTGTTTGTTCAGTCGGAACTTTAGAAGCAGATTTCCCTCCTGGTAAGGTTGCTTTGGCAGACCAATACATTGATTTTACCGGCATTGCATCAACCTTTAGCGAAGAGTTTGCGACCTTCACTTCTGTTACCGAACCATTCTCGGCTGAACTGAATAAAAAATTAGAATCAGAATTAAGGGTGTCTCAAGGATTTTCAGATCCTGATGAGCGGATGTATTACACTTACTGGCTTGCCCAAGGACCTCATTTCGAAACAAGAGCGGAGGTAGATGCAATTGGTATTCTTGGTGGACATATGGTTGGTATGACTATGGCAAGGGAAGTAAAACTAGCCAATGAATTAAATATTCCTTATTCTGCAATATGTATCTCATCAAACTGGGCTGCAGGAAGAGAACCTGGTGACCCCAGTGCCGCATTATCTCATCAACAAGTTTCTTCCCAAGCTAATGAACGTTTAGAGCCAGTTTTTCAAACCATATTCAGTATTTTAAGGCATGAGTAAGAACTATCCTGTACCTTCGGTACAATATTTTCATGGAAGGGTTGAATGTTGAGGATTGGGTGGCTCACGAGCCGAGTAACGAATGGGAAACAATGATGAAAAAAGTTGCTAAATTCCACCACAAACATGACTTTGCAGGTAAAAATGGTCATGATATGGGCTATCGAATCGCTCTCACTGTAGAAGAGTTGGGCGAACTTTCTGCTGCGATAACAAAAGGCAAGCCGATTGAGGAATGCGCAGAGGAAATGGCCGACATCTTGATTTTATTGATGGGACATTCAATTGCAATGAAGATCGATTTAAAATCTGCCTTTGAGAAAAAATATGCTAGAATAATGCAGAGAGAGGCACTGACTGGTCGTTTAGGCGTGAGAGTGACAGAGTACAAGAATAATTAATTGCTACCTACTTTGACAGTTTTTGGAAAGTCATATCGTATTGATCACGGGGTGATTTTTCAACAAATTTTTCCTCGTCTAAGGTAAATATCAAATCATCAATCTTTGGCGCAAAAGTATCTGGTTGTTCAACAATACAATGAATAATTGTTCGATGGATAATTTCTGCATGAGGTAAAAATAATTCATATATTTCTCCTCCACCGATGACAAATAAATCCTGAGACTTTGCCATCTCCAATATGTCATCAAATGTAGCAGTTTCAACATCACTCCTACTTCCTCTTGTCAACACGATATGGCTTCTATTGGGCAACTTTCCGGGTAGACTTTCCCAAGTTTTCCTACCCATTACAATTGTTCCACCGCTAGTTATTGATTTGAAATGCTGTAAATCAGTCGATTGTCGCCATGGTAAATCGCCATCTTTACCTATCGCATTATTTTCATCACAAGCATATATCATTATTATCATATCAACAACTCAGATAGAAATTGGTGCTGAAATATGTGGGTGGTGATGATAGTTTACCACTTCGATATCATCGAAGGTAAATTCATCAATATCAGTTATAGTTTCATTCAGTTCAAGAGTTGGTAACTCCATGGGTTCCCTAGTGATTTGTAATCGAGCTTGCTCAAGATGATTGTTGTAAAGATGTGCATCACCAATAGTATGGACAAAGGCTCCAGGCTGCAGCCCACAAACTTGGGCCATCATGTGAGTAAGTAAAGCATATGAAGCGATATTGAACGGTACTCCAAGAAATACGTCCGCGCTTCTTTGATATAATTGACAATTGAGTTTGCCATTTGCTACATGGAATTGAAAGAAGGCATGGCAAGGCATCAAAGCCATTTCCTCTAATTCACCAACATTCCAGGCTGAGACAATGATTCTACGGCTATTTGGGTTATTTTTTATCATATCTATTGCGCCGGTAATTTGGTCAATTATTTCACCGTTTTTTGATTCCCAATGGCGCCATTGTTTGCCATAAACGGGTCCTAAGTCACCATTTTCATCTGCCCACTCATTCCATATTCTAACTCCATTATCTTGGAGATACTGCACGTTAGTATCACCTTTAAGGAACCACAGTAATTCATAAATTATTGATTTTAAATGCAACTTTTTGGTAGTTACCATAGGGAAACCTTTGGACAGATCAAATCTCATTTGGTGACCAAATACCGAAAGAGTACCTGTGCCGGTTCTATCGTCCTTCTGTTCACCTTCATCTAAAATTCGTCGGATTAAATTTAGATATTCTTGCATGATGTCGCCAACCTAACCAAAAGAAGGAAGTCTTTGATAATTTTCTAATGTTACTATTATTGATAATTCCAAACTGTGTTACTTAGGGGGCTCCTAATTCACCAAGACTGGTCATTAATTGGTCAGTAAATTTTCTATAGAGTGCGGCAATGCGAGATTTAATTTCATGTTTGTCTAAATCAGCCATGGCCCTGATTTGCTTAGAAGACATATTTCCACCACCACTACTGCTTAGCCACTCCAACCAAGAAATGCTTTTGCCATAATTAATTTTGATTGGTTTGTATAATTTGGGTAATTTGTCTATTTGAGGTGCCATCATTTTTCTAGTCCCTTGTAATGCTACCGGGACAACATTGGTGTGCGGAAATGACGCTGCAAGTCTAGCAACTCCAGTTTTTCCAGGCAGTAGGAAAGGCTTTTCGGTTTTCTTCGAACGTGTACCCTCTGGGAAAATCCCAAGGGCACAATTTGATTCAAGAACGTCAGCAGCAGAAGCTAGTGCTAAATCTCCACCTTCTCCTCTATGAGTCTCAATCTGTCCAGTGAAATTCATGAAACTACGAAGAAAGAAATTTTTGAAATGTGCATCTTTTGCTAAATAATGAACTTTCCTTCTCGACGATGCAATTACTAATATTGGATCGACATGAGATAAATGATTAGCAGCAAAGATAGTTGCACCTTGACCTGGTATTCTTTCAGCACCAGACATCTTAATCCTCATTAAACCTCTAATTATCGGTGAAAAAACAAATCTGATGAATGAGTAACCCGGCGTGGCTGCTATACCTCCTTTGCGTGGGGTAATTTTCCAATGTGGCTCAAGAGTGTTCCATGCCTCGAGAATCTCATCAAGGCTTTCGTTCATATTTTCCCGTGAGGGGATTTACCTTTGATTGTTGCTTCAAATATAACTCCAATGTAATGTTTTCAATACTATTCTAAAAATCCTACAATACGAAGTATCAAAACAGAGTATGCTGACCAGTATTCAATCGGGTAGTGATTATTGTGAAGAATGCCAGTATTTTTACGGTAATTCTTCTTTCTTTGCTTGGTTTAATTTTCTCTCCCTCAGTTATTGCTAACTCAAATTGGGATGAGGATGGTTGGCTCAATACTTCTTTAGCAACCGAGCGGCTCAATAACGGCGACGAATTTGGTTGTTATGACATTCCGGGTTTATCGTGGAAATCTGACCCGGGAGCTGTTGCTGGGGAATGTAGAGAATATATTGAAAAAAGAGTAGATGCCAGCCTGTGGGGCAAAAATCCAGTCTCTACCTTCACGCCAAACTCACTGACCATGTCACAGCATCAAATCATTTCACAACAGGGTTTTGTTGTTCACGGAGATGCTAATTCTCTAGGTTACACAGCATGGCATAATTCAACAGACATTCCTGCGGATTTATGGGATTGGTACAATTTAGGGCGGCGTGGTGGTAGTTTAGAACAGGTAGTTGGTTCAGTAGACACAGTCAAAGACGCAGTTGAAGAAGGTGGTTTAGTAAATCTATACTGGATTGGGCGAGTTAACGAAGCGACAATTCGGCACGATTCTGAAATTGAAGATTACATAAGCGACGACGCAGATGCATGGTTGACTACATGGGGCCAAGCATGGTCTTACTGGGTCAAAGAAAAATGCTATCAATTTGATCATTCCGTGAGCGACGTTGGTGATAATTATGTTATTTCTTTCAAGTCTCTTGATACAGAGCAATGTGGCGAACTGTTTCCCGAGCGTTGGAATATTCCGATTACATGGATGTTGGATATTAAAAAATCATCAATTATCTCAATATCTTTAGACGATGTACCATTACAAGACATCACCGATTCAAGACATACGGAAGAAGGCTATACTCAATCCCAAGATGGATATTTGTTACTCAGCATAATGGATGAACGAGAAGTGAACATAACAGTTAGCAATTCAACTTATGACGTGGTTGGTATCGCTGAATTTTGGAATAATCATTCTGCTGCAATTACCATAGCAGCTCATGAAACAACTGACTTATTCAAATGGTCGAAAAGATTTGCTGATCAAGATGATTTGGTTTTCACGTGGTTACTCCAACCTAGACCATTAGATGCTGAAGCAACATGGATACCATATGTTGCTTTTGCAATCGGTTCAGGCGTAATTCTTAGTATGTTACTAATACTAAAGCGCGAAGGTTTAGGACCCCTGGCGCCCAAGTGAACGAATAACTAATGGCACTTATCCCTTGATTTGCATCGAAGCCTTGATGAAATAAAACAAATGAACATAGTTTGCTGGGATTGATATGGTTGCAGATAAAGTAAACATTGATCCTTGGAGTAGTAACCAATCTACAGATTATTCAAGAATAATCGAACAGTTTGGGTTATCAGATTTCTCTAATATCACATTACCAAACCCTTCACACCTTCACAGGCGTGGAATTATCTTTGCTCACAGAGATCTTGATTTGGTCATCAATGCCCAAAGCTCAAACGAATCTTTCGGAGTATTAACTGGACTAATGCCTAGTGGTAGAATGCACCTTGGTCATTCTATGGTTATTGAACAAGTCAAGTGGTTTCAACAACTAGGTGGGGATGTTACCATAGCAGTTGCTGATTTGGAGAGCCAGGCAACTAGAGGAGTCGGCTTGGCCAAGGGCCGAGAAGTTGCTTTGCAGGAATATGTAGCAAACTATGCCGCTTTGGGATTAGATCCAGAAAAAACCAATGTATATTTTCAATCAACACGGTCAGTTGTTCAAAGGTTAGGATTTCAATTAGGAAAGCGAACGAATCTCAATGAATTTGAGTCCATATACGGGTTTAAAGGTGATACTAATTTAGCACATATCCAGGCTCCAATGGTACAAGTAGGTGATATCTTACATCCACAAACAGAAGATTATGGTGGGCTAAGACCAATAGTCGTTCCAGTAGGTGTAGATCAAGATCCTCATCTTAGACTGACTCGTGGCATTGCAGCCAAATCAAATTGGTTTAATGTCAAAGACAATAACGGCCCAGGGCTACTTGTTGGTCTATCAATACAAGATGAAAATGCTGAGATTCTTGGACAGCAGCCCAATGGACGTATTGATAGGAATAAAGTCGCAGCTGTATTCCAAGGAATCGTCAATAAACTATCCAGTTTAGGTTTTTCAGATATCAATTCCAACCCCAAGCAGGGAACTATTGTGATACCGGGTGCTACACAGCGAGATAAAGCCAAAATTCGAATGAAATTATTACAATTGGAACGTGAGTTAGGAGGTATGGGGTTACTCGCACCATCCTCTACATATCACCATTTTGCGATAGGCCTAACCGGTGACAAAATGAGTAGTAGTAAACCTAAAACAACAATCTTCCTCAATGACGATTTAGATACCATCACCAAGAAAATCCGTAAAGCCTATTCAGGCGGGCAATCAACTATCGAAGAGCACCGAAGATTAGGCGGGAATCCAGATGTCGATGTGGCATATCAATACATGATGTATTTCTTTGAGGATGATGACAATTATTTGGCTGAATTAAATTCAGATTATCGAAATGGGAAGATTCTTGCCGGGGAAATGAAACAAATATGTGTCGATAAAGCCACAGAATGGATGAAAAATCATATAGAATTACGTGACCAAACCAATCACTTAGTTGCTAATTTCTTAGCAGAAGATGCTAGGTAATTATGCAGAAAAAACTGCGGGATCTGGTCCAGTTGGCAATGTTGCGATTTCTTCTTCGGTAAGTTCTCTTTCAACTGCTGATTCATCCAATATCATAGAATGACCATGGGGGTCTAAAAATTCCAAAGTGATCGTCACAGAATTGTCTAAACCGGCGTTTTTGACGTTATCAATTAGAAGTTCTAATTGGTTAATTTCTTTACTTGTTTGAGTCAAATCTACTTCATTTCCTTCAACAAGTTGTTGCTCAATATCAGATTGTAAACCCCGAAGTACAGTATTCATAACCTCGAGAAAACGATTGAGTACACCCTCAACATTTGAAACATATCCTGTCGAACTGCTGCCGGGATTTACTTGCAAGTCTAATTCAGGTATTCTTACAGTGCAGGAACTAGACCTTACAACTCTTGACCTAAGCTGTTTTTCGTTGGATATTGCTAGTTTCCAACACCCTGCTTTTTTTCCTTCAGCAGGAATGAAATCTGTTTGTTTCCATCCACAATCATGGCACATGACGGTAACTTGAGTATGTTCACCAAAGTATGGGATTTCATCTATGTGCGCAATCATAAACACATTGCCTTGTTTGTGGCATACAGGACAAGGGATATTGACCCGTGACTCTTGTATTACAATCGCCTCCTTCCTAATTCCTCTGCACTAGCGGCAAATGCCTCCATTTCAACGCCTTTCAGACCGCGGCATCCAGGTGGTAGAAGCATCAGCCTTGTATCAGTTAACTGAATAATCTGCCCTCCAAGATCACCTTCTATGAAAGTGTGCATCGAGGATAAAGCGGAATTAAATTCAGTATCTCGTTTGATTAAACGGCCTAACTCGACTATTGCAGCATGCCCATCCGACAGCCAATCAAGTAATGTAGAAGTTCCAGTGATATCGTTTAGTACAGCTCTGTGAACTACAAGTCCCTTATCGTCGGATTTAATTGGTGGGTCTGGATATTTGTTCCCCAAATTGTGAAAGATAAGTTCAGATGGAACTTGATTATTTTTTTTGATTGTGTTCATGCTTGGCATTTCAAAGGTATTCAACGAGTTATTTGATGATGATTTAGTTTTCTCATTTTGTTTGATTATTTTATCTGCTTTGGCAAGTTTGTCTAAATCTGGCATGCTTGGAAGTTTAATATCTGAAAAAGAATCCAAAGATGACTGGTGCGGGTCATCCTCCTTTTTCTTCTTCATGTGGTATGCGACAAGTTTCAAGCACAAGAATACTCGCATTAAAAAAAAAGATTTATCCCTATTTTTACTGAAAATTAATTGAACGATATTAATGTTGAAATAGATTGGAGGTTAGCCCTTTATGCGCCAATGTTCAAAAGGTGCCGACTTTAGGGAGAGATTGATGATGATGGATAACAACGCAAACGTGCTAAAAACCGGAACTAGTACATTAGGTATAACATTCAAAGGAGGAGTTGTCGTTGGTGCAGACCATAGGGCAACAATGGGTCATTTTATTGCCAACAAATCTGTGCAAAAACTATTCCAAATAGGGGACAGACTTGCTCTAACCACCGCAGGTCTAGTCGGTCACGCTCAATCTCTATCCCGTACTCTTACTGCAGAAGTTGCTTTGTTTGAATTACGCAGACAACAACCCATGACCGTAAAAGGTGCAGCAACTCTAACTGCAAATATACTTTCAGGCAGGCCACATTGGGTTCAACTGTTGATTGTTGGTGTCGATGATGATGGAGGACATGTATACTCAATCGATTCAGCCGGTGGTTCAATTCCTGATGTATACTGTGCAACAGGCTCAGGCTCTCCTTACATGTATGGTGTACTAGAAGATGGCTTCAAAGCAGACATGACCGAGACCGAAGCATTGAAACTTGCTGCCCGCGCCCTACACGCATCAGGACAGCGTGATGCAGCCTCTGGAAACGGAATGTATCTTGCTGTCATAACCAAAAAAGATGGATTTGTTCTTCAAACTGAAGACCAAGTAAGAAAACTTCTTTCTTGATTTTTATTC
>DUJK01000073.1 GCA_013329925.1 Candidatus Poseidoniaceae archaeon | reverse complement strand
CCGACTTATCCACTATGACTTTGGAAAATCCAACTTTCGAAAAGAATCCAAAAAGTTTGGATGCAAAACTAACCTACTCGATATTCGTCCCTTGTTTGGGTGTTGGTGCAATCGTCTTTATGCTTATGAGAAGCATGGCAAGAGGTTACGAATGGGAAATGAACAAATGTTATGGCTGTGATTTGTGTGATGATGCATGTCCTGTAAGATTGTTCAATGCAGGTGATAAGCTGAATATTATTTACAACACATGGAACAATGAAGATGATGGAGTTCCGCTGTATTCTTGCCTGACCTGTACTGCTTGTACCAACGCTTGCCCTCAATTGGTAGATTATGACTCATACATAGATATTCGACGCAACCTAATCGTCGGTGGCCCACCTGCTGCTGAAATACCTCACAGTATTCTTCAAGCAGTATTGGCAGCTGAAGCGGAAGAGGATGCAGATGTAGAGTTCATTCCAGTTGAAGAATACCCCATTGACTCAAGTGTTGGATACTACCCTGGTTGTGTAGATTACATCGATCAAGAAATGATATTTAGTCATGTGAATGAAGGTGAGATGAATCTCGGTGAGACAACATCTGCTGCCTTCACTATCTTTGAAGAAATGGACAAGGATGTAACCTACCTTGGTCGAGATTTTCTGAAGTGCTGTGGTCATGATCAAAAGTGGCAGGGTATGACCGAGGTATTTGAGAAACTCAAGGCGTACAATCAGAAGAAACTTGGAGAGAGCGGAATAGATACACTGGTTACATCTTGTGCAGAGTGTTTCCGTACCTTTGCTATGGATTACGAACTGGAAGAAATGAAGGTTATGCACACAACTGAGTATCTAATTGAAAATGGATTCGAAATGGATTTAGCTGTCTCCGAAGATGTAACTGTCACATACCACGACCCATGTCGTTTAGGTCGCCAAATGAACATCTACGATGAACCCAGAGACCTAGTTAAGGCGGTTGATGGAGTTGACCTAGTGGAGATGGAGCACACCGGAGAAGATGCACTATGCTGTGGCGTATCTAGCATGATGTCGTGTAACGAGAATAGCCGTGCTTTACGTCTAGAACGATTTGACGAAGTAAAGGCTACTGGAGCTGAAATCATGCTGACAAGTTGTCCGAAATGTGTCAGTCACTTTGAGTGCCTGAAGTTTGAAGGAGATCCTAGACACGACTTCGAAATACTCGACGTAGTATCTTTCCTAGCACGCCAGATTGATGCAAAGAAACAGGCGTGAGAGCGTTGACTACGGTTGACCGCGATTGGATATCAGGATTCATGATAGGGCCTGTAGCCACCCTTACCGTTGCAGTTAGCTTGTCCTGGAAAGCTGCTTGGATAGGTATGGTTTGTGATTTAGTCATTGGATTTTTTTTGATCCTAATCGCCCTTGGGTATAACAGGCCTAACATGGTGAAGGGAACTTTGACTGGATTCTGTGTGGCGTTTCTCATTTCCATACATCCACTTTGGCTGACGTTTTTCGCTTAACATGTTTTGATAAGTCAAAGCCGGTAGCACTGGTTAGAATGACCGGATGGCCCGACCTTGCAGCTCGTAGGTCCCGTGAGCAAAAGCGCATTCGTATGATGATGAATGCTATGCGGGCAGAGGAACGAGCTAAGCTGAAGGGTGGGGAAGACGCTGTTGCCTGGGTTAAGGAAGAATTGTGTATAGGATGTGACCAATGCACGATTGTATGTGATGATGATGCCATCGAGTTATATGACACACCATTAGCAAGTCCGATAATGAACGTTGATGTCAATCGTAAGGCAAGGGTACTAAGAGACCCATGTACAGGTTGCAAATTGTGTGTTCTTGCTTGCCCCACGGATGCAATAATTATGATTGATAGGTGATTTAATGACCGAAGAAGACCCTGTAAGATTTGGTGCAGAATTCGGACCGAAGAGAACTGAGAACTCTACAGGAGTTTCTCTTTCTACCTTCAAAAACCTAGTTTGGATATCCAATTTAGGTGGCTTAATTCTCTGCGCAATAGCACTAGAAATGATCATAACAGGTCAATTTCAATGGGGTCTAGCATGTATGATCGCAGGTGTAATAGTGGCTCTATTTCCATCAAATTATGAGATAGTTGGTATGGAAGCTATCCAAGGAGGAGATATGGATGAGGATGAGTCTGTCTCCGAAGGTCGCCTCGGTCAGAAAGATGATGAAAATTGGTGGGCCGGCGACGATTAGGTTGCGTCGAATATCGAAGCATGAAGTAATCAATTTGCAATAAAGGAAGGTTATCTTACTGAGGCCAAGGTCCGACGTCATCGAGGATATCTAACAAATCTCCAGTTCTAGGTTTTGGACCTGATTCAGTAAGGTGCATAGCATGAAATATTCTAATGCCAATTGCCATGTCGGGTTGATCTAACAATTGTTTAGACAAGATTCCATATTGTTTGGCCCAATCTTCTGCTCTATCTGATAGTGAATTGATTATTTCTGAAACTAAGGTTGGGCTTGTAGCGGTTCCAGCGGGTAGTTTTGGCCGTCGGACGATTTCTTTTGGTAAACTCGTCAAATCAGCAGCAGCCCTCAGCGCCATCTTTTCATCATCAT
Source organism: Candidatus Poseidoniaceae archaeon (assembly GCA_013329925.1). Classification (GTDB taxonomy): domain Archaea; phylum Thermoplasmatota; class Poseidoniia; order Poseidoniales; family Poseidoniaceae; genus MGIIa-L1; species MGIIa-L1 sp8734u. The sequence continues at coordinate 547 of DUJK01000073.1, read as the reverse complement.
TAGATAATCGCCAAGACAATGGCAATTGATTTGCAAGATTTGCATGACACATGCCGAGAAATGGGACTCGAGCTTCTAGGCCTTGAGCCATTGAATGTCTGTCACCAAGTCTCAGTTGAAAATTTGACATTTGGCCCCTACTTTGTTCAAATTCCAATGTATCGCTAAGGTTAGCGAAATTATCTTCTGGCATGATACTGTCTGATGACCAAGGCTTTCCAAGGCCTCTATCATTTTCTGAAATAGAAATTTGTCCAGCTAAACTCAATCTAGATTTGACAACATTTGAGTGTTCTATTAAGGCTCGATATCTGGAATAACCTGCATGCAATTCATCTGCGCCTTGTCCGCAAAGTGCGACTGTTACATTACCTTTCATTTGTTCAAAAACAGATTGCCAAAACATCACGGTGATATCTAGGTCTTCTCCATTCCAAACAAACTCTGGTAATTTCTTCCACATAGTATTTTCATCCATAATATGGACGTGATGACCTAAGTCGTGATTTTTTGTTACCATAATTGATGCCTGTAAATCGACATTTTC
>DUJK01000081.1 GCA_013329925.1 Candidatus Poseidoniaceae archaeon | reverse complement strand
TTCTCGATACCGTTCAGTGACGTGAATGCAATAATCGATACCTACGCCAAGCGATATTGTAGCAATTGTAACAGTCACGATATTCAAAGATGAACCTGCAGCATACATTAGACCGTACAACCAAACCACAACTAATAGAATTGGTATTAGGGTAATACTGGCTTGTTTGAATGACTTAAAGCCGATTGAAAGGGTGATAAAGACGAAAAGAGAGCCAAGAATTAGCGAGGATTGCATTTCATTTTGCATAGCATCAGATGCGACATATCTAGTGATTGGTCTGCCCGTTATCATCAGCCATGTCAGTGGTTTATCCTCGGTTTGTTCGCCAGCCTCGGCAAATGTGCCGCTAGATAGATTGGTGAATACCTCAAGATCGCGCCATAATTCCTCCAACCCTTCACCCATGCCAGGGAAATCTTCAGGAGAAGTCATACCAAAACGAATCAACATTCGTTCATATTCTGCTGGCTGCCCAGCAATATCTAACCAGGGTTTTAGTGGGTCAAGTTCTACTTTTGGTTTGATGTATAATTCAACAATACTTGGGGGGATATCAGGGATAGGGCCTGTCCCTGGCACCCCGTTTAGAACCAAGAAGCCATAGAAGAAGGATAAACAGTCACGGTCAGTCAAATCTAGTAACGGGCCTTCGCCATCATCAGAACAATTCATTCCATGTCCATCCATCGTAGAATTCCATCCTGCAGCCTCAAATGGTGTTGGATCTAGAGCAAGCGAGCCTTGAGCAGCAAACACCATTTCATCAAGCGCCAAAATGTCAATATCACCATTGGGCAGTTTAGTTATTTTATCCGCGACACCATCTGGTAAAATGCCCATTTCAGTTCTAAAAATATCAATCGCCGCATAGACCTCAGGGTCAAGGACATCACCTTCTACCAATAGATAAGCAGGCTCACCTTCGTCAGCAAAACGTTCAGTCACGATTGCCACTCCGCGAGCAAAGTCTGAACGCTCATCAAGGAAATCCTCGACACGGAAGTCGCCCTCTAACTGGGCCATTCCTACAGCTGCTGGTATGGTAATTAATGCAGCTATAAGAGCTACTACTAATGAAGGTTTTACCTTACCTGAAGTGGTAGTAATTTTACGCAATAAATCTTCAGAAACCAGATGAGTCATCTGCTTTTCAGAGATATTTTTGTTCCGCTTAGACATCCATTCATCAACGCTTAGACGAATTAGTGGCACCCATAAACCAGTTAACAAGAATGCAGATAATATTCCTAAGGCGGCCTCTACGCCAAAAGACCGTAATGCCGCTACATCGCTAAACAAGTTTGCAGCAAAGGCCGCCATAGTGGTTAGGGAAGTTAGCATAATCGCCCTGCCTACACGTGTTAGTGTCACCTCGGTAGCAGCAGTGGTGGTCGCTCCGTTTTTCCGCTCTTCTTTGTATCTGTGCAGCGCATGGAGCGAATCATCTATGCCCAAGGCTAGAACCAAAATCGGCAGTAAATTGGAGAATTGCGATCTAGCGATTATTGAAAAACCAAAGAATGATGAGAAATTAGCCACATGACCAATCATGCCCTGCATCCAAAGTAATGCGGCACCTAAGGCGACAATGACTATGCCAACATCAGTCCATCTTCTTAGACTGACGTATAGCAGACCGATAATGACAAAACCCATCAAAACAATCAGGCCAGCGCTTGACTGTAGTTCACGATTGACTTCGACATTTACGCCTTGTCCAACCAGTAAGGTGATTGTGGTGCGGTCGTTGGAGCGTAATTTACCTTCCAAATCCATGTAGGACCATTCACTTGAACAACCACCACTTTCATCTTGCAATTCTTGACATACAGCCTCATCATATCTGGGCGGATGAACTACTAGTTTTCCATCATCAAGCCGGTATCCTCCAACGATTAACCCGTCATCAGAAAAGTCGAGTGATTTTTCTTGGTGGGCATCCTTCCAAATCACTTCCCAACCCATTTCTTCTAATTTTGCACTATCATATTGCACCAAGAGCCAGGTTGATGATGCTGACCAGCGGCCACTACCGTTAATTCCGTTTAACCAACTTCCGTCAAGTTGTAACTGTCCGCCAATTGATCCAGTCTGCAGTGAATCAATATCTGGAAAGAAGCCTCTATCTAGGGACAACCAGCGAAGAAAATTATTTTCTGGCGCATTAGCCATGCGCACTGCAGCCAAGTCTATGTGATCCTGAGTCACATTTAGGTCATCAAACTCTAGACATTCTAGAACCCCACAATCACTCCAATTTGTTGGTGCTGGTGTCGGTATGCCAAGCGAGTTTAAACCCGGTTGGGTGAGAATCGAAGTACCGTTCATGAAGCCGCGAAAAATATCTGACAGAGTCATTACTCCATTGTACTGATGGCCAGTCACATCGTTGACTAGTGGCTTTAGTGCAGGCGCTAATACATGATCATTAACAATCTGCTTTTTAGCGTCTAACTCCCTTAGCACTGTTAGATTAACAATACCTCCCTTTGGTGCTGAGATACCTTGCCATGGAACTCCAGATTCGACCATCTCACCCACATCAGGTAGCGATGAATAATCTGGCGCACCATCGCTCATTGGTGGCACAGGCTCCCAGTCAGATTGAGCAGGGACGTATGCAGGGTCTCTAGCAGAAACAACAAATCCAAGAATTATTTCCGAGTTGGCAAACTCATCGTTGATAATTATTTGAGCAGTAAGTTCAGGAGATTCCATTTCATAAGATTCCATATCGATTGGTTGTAGTGCGGTAAGGGCACCGGGAATCATGAAGATTGATAAGATAAAAACTGCGATATGAACCCTATTTTTTTGGGGAACAAACCACTTTGCAAAAGCGTGAAATTTTGTTCCCATGAACTTTGCCTAATGTTTTAGCATTTGAAACCATGTATATAACTCGCTTTTCTTTAGCAGGGTCATGGCAACTCTGTTGATACTAAACCAACAACCCTATGACGGTACCGATGTTACGTGGAATGCGCTTCGATTAGCGAGACAATTACACAGTGATGGAATTAAGGTGAGAATATTTCTGATGAATGATAGTGTAGATTTAGCAAGAGACGGTATATCTCCCCCAGAAGGAGTCGAAGACATGGTGGCTATGACCAAGGATTTGATTGCCAAAGGTGTTCCAGTCAAGGTCTGTGGAACTTGCCAGCAAAGATGTGGAGTCCTCAAGGGTCAAGGCTACTATGAAGGAGCGCAATATTCTACTATGGCAGAGTGCTCTGATTGGGTGCAGACTAGCGAAAAGGTGCTTACTTTCTGAGTATGATTAACAACAGTCCTCTTCACGCATTGGTGCGCTGATGAAGGAGACTTTGTCTACATTGTGCGTGTTGTTGAGCTGTTTGTAAACTGCTTTCACATGTTCTACAGTTCCTTTGACGTGAACTACATCAACACACGAGTGACATGAGTGTCCAAGCCGGCTACTGTGGTGGTATGCTGCGACTTCTACTGAATCGGTTCGGCTAACCATCAGTTTTTGTTCAACTCCCTCCTGATAATAGACCACTAGGTGGCCTTCTACCGTCAAGTCCTCGTCCATATTCAACAATTCCCCTCTTTGCTGCATTTCTGCGAAAAATAAGGTAGCGTCACGTATGAACCTACTACGGTTTTTGTAACCAGATTTTTCCACTAGTGTATCTAAACCATTAGCAAATTCATTGTCTACGCTCACTGAAATAATTCGGCTCATGTTTCTTCGAGATGCAGCATGATAATAATAATATGGTTTTAGTTAATTATTAACATATATTAAATAGTTAATAGTGGGCGGAAAACCATGCAAACCAATTGGCACAGGGCAGTTTTAGTAAGCTTATTGATGATTTTTTCCAGCCTCGCTGGATGTCTAGAAGCGGATACTGATGAATCAACAGAGGACATCGGCACGATAATGGC
>DUJK01000062.1 GCA_013329925.1 Candidatus Poseidoniaceae archaeon | reverse complement strand
AACCGACATGTACCTGGTGGAAGACAGCGAAGGAAGGTGTATTCATTAACTACTCAAGGAAAGATAAGAGGTAAATTGGTAGTTGAAAATGTACTATCTACAATAATTGAATTTGATGGTGAACCGACGTCGATAAATGATATACCTAAGAATAATCGACGAATTCTGGAAATCCTTTCCCACATTGATAGGAACTTGAGGTACCATACCGAACCAGTAATAACTTCAATCGCTAAACCATCTGGAAAAGCATCACTGGATGCACAATCAAGTGAAGAATTAATGAAAAGAATGTTTGCAAGGGCGTGGGAAGATGGAAAAATTACCAATGATGAACACCAATTAATCACTGAAGTAGTTGACTTTTTGGGGATGCATCCGGAAAGGGTTAGAAGATTATCTGAAGAGGCAAGAACAGCAATTGACATTCCACCTCCGGAAGAAATTTATTTGGAGATGTTAAGACAAGCATTAGTGGATGAACAAATTATCGAAGAAGAAAATGCCCTCTTAGAGACATTTAGAGTGGCTTATGGAATAGACGGAGAAATGCATAATAATTTATTAGAAAAAGCGTTACTAGAACCGATGTACCCTGAACATATCTTAACTTATTATTCGGCCTTAGAGACCGCGATGGATGATGGCATTATTACAGGTGACGAGGATGCAATGCTAACTACACTAAGAAAATCATTAGATATTACTGATGGTGAACACGCAAATTTACTCGCTAAAATTCGCGACAGCATAAAATGAAACTAGGATTTGCGTAACAATGAGGGGACAACTATGGGTATGACTGATACAGAACATCAACAACATGACAAGTTGAACTCAATAATTCAAAAGTTAAATGAAGAAAATTCCGGTAACATAGTACTTATTGGCGACATAATGCTTGATTGTTACATCCATGGATATGCTAACAATTTGAACTCAAGAGCACCCGTTCCTGTGTTGCGTGAAACACACAGAGAAGAGGATGTAGGTGCGGCTGCACACGTGGCACGTGGACTAGAATCAATGGGTTATCGAGGCAGATTATTTGGTATTGTAGGTGATGATAAAGCCGGATCTAGAGTTATTGAATATCTCGAAGATGAAAATGTTGAAACCTCTGGCATCGCTATTATTGAAGGACGTACAACCACGGTTAAAACTCGTATGTTAGCTAGCCGGGAGAGCTTAATTCAAGGTGAACAACTACTCTTAAGGTGGGATGTTGAAGGCGATGAAGCCATTCCAGAAACTGCTCTTGAGGCAATATATGACCAAGCGATTGCAAACTTGGCAGAGGTAAATTGTGTCATACTCTCAGATTATGGCCAAGGTGTAATTTATGACCAAGGTGTTGAGAGAATAACTAAACACGCAAAAGAAAACAACATACCAATCATTGCCGACCCAAAATTAACTGGACTACATAGAACTCATGATGTCGATTGGATTATTTTCCAATCAAGAGGTTTTGAATTAATGAAACGCAGAATAGGTGAATCCGATGATAGATTGGCTGCTGAATCTCTGGTAAAGTCCTACGGCTGGAAACATTTGGTCGTCCTAGCAGGTGGAAACGGTGTCACTATTTATTCCAAAGATCAAGAAACTGTTCATGCACCATGTACGTTGTCAGAATTGCGACAAATAATTGGCCTAATTGACGCTGCAGTAGTGGCAATTGCTGTTTCAATTTCTAGTGGTTTTGATGTATCAGATACGGCATTATTAACAAATGCCGCCTGTGAATGTATACTTGGAGCAGAGGCAACAGATTCTTTTTCATTAAGTAGAGAAGATTTGATTCACCGCGTTGGTGAAATTGCTTGGAATTTACAAGTTTCCAAACGCTGAGGGTCGATATGAGTTTTTGGACTCGAGAAACCACAGCAGACATTGGCCTGCGAGTGTTTTCTAATAATTTGGCTAATCTATTCAAAGAAACGGCTATTGGTATGCAAAGTTTGATAATTTCAGACCATGAAAATCGATTATTAAATCAGAAAATTCGTCATACTTCTCAATGGAATGTAACATTTACCATAAATACCGAACCAGATTATGAATCTTTAATGATAATCTGGTTAGAAGAGGTGCTTTACCGACTAGAGGTTCATGGAGAGTTTTTGGTTGATGCTCAATGTATGATAGAATTTAATGAACATGAAATGTTGTGCAAATCACAAGTGTCCTGGGTTAAATCATCAGAAATAAATAGAGAATTAGAGATAAAGGCTGTAACATCCCATGAATTTTTCATTAAACAGCTCAAACAAGGACAAAGTTTTGTTGGCAGTCAGCAAGACATACCAGAAATGGTTGGCCCAGGGTGGATTTGTGACGTAATATTTGACATCTAATTGGGAATTCCTTGGGTGGACGCTCGTCCTCTGTAGCAAAGCCCACACACTTTCTCCATCCCGCTACCCCACAGCACCCATGGCTCCGAGTAGGGCTGCTCCGTTCCCGGCCTGACCTGATTCCCCAGTTATTCATTTCCCGTTTCCCTCCGGATACGGTTCATGACACCCGAGTCATGTAGGGGCGAGACATCAACGTCCGCGTGTAGAAACCACAGAGCCGCTCTCGCCGCCCCAAGGCTTTCAGCCCACCGTAAAGACGATTTGTGGTACAGGGTACGCCTAGCTCCCCACCTATCCCGCTACGCCCTGCCATGATTGGTATTTTAACGGAACGGTTAACCATCTAATTTATTCTTCATACTTTGAAGGACAGGAGGTTTTGATTATTTCAGCTTCAAAAACATATTGTGAATCAATATATTTCAATACACCTTTAGCATATACAGTACGATTGTCGTCTAGTCCGTTTGAGACAGATGCTTGGGCGAAGTCAACTAAGATTTGATTGCTACTGCCATGCAAGATAAAATTCATTGAAGCGTTATCAATACTACCATCTAACACTTCTCCACGGATTGAGATTTCATCTCCCACATACTGTGATGGAGAGTCCATTATCTCATCAACAGTTCTAGTTGGCTCGGGGGATTGTAGTATGACTGCTCCAACTAATATCAGGGTTAATAATCCCCCAGAGATTAGTAACCTAGTCCTTCTAGTAAACAGTTAATCATCTCCTTTGTGATCTAATCCAATCGCTTGCTGTATCGATGTTAAATTGTGTTCGCGTAATTTTTTGGTTAAGCCCTTGACAATATCTTTGCTAATACTGGGTCCTTGAAAAACAAATGCACTATACGCCTGAAGTAATGTTGCACCTGCAGTAATTTTCTGCCATGCATGTTCGGCGTTCATAATTCCTCCCACTCCAACAATTGGAAGATTACCGTTTGTCATCTGATATATCAATCGAATGAATTCAGTGGATTTATCGACCAAAGGAAGTCCACTCATCCCACCTTTTTCAGCCATAGTTTTAGCATCTTTTTCATCAAGTTGTTCTACTCTTGAAGTAGTTGTATTGGTGGCAACTATTCCTGAGCAACCTGATTTAATAGCTGTTTTTACTATGAGCTCTAATTGTTCATAAGACATATCTGGTGCTACTTTTACTAAAATAGGTTTGATTGGTATATTCTTTGTTTTGGAATTATTTTCATTAACTTTCATACAAGAATCTATGATTTTTGACAAATCATCTTGGTTTTGCAAATCTCTGAGGTTTGGAGTATTAGGTGATGAAACGTTAATCACGAAAAGGTCCCCATAATCCCATAATCGATCCATAGTTGTAGAATAATCAGTATGAGCATCTGAGTTTTCAGTGAGTTT
>DUJK01000160.1 GCA_013329925.1 Candidatus Poseidoniaceae archaeon | reverse complement strand
TCCTCACCAAATGGTATTTCCAATACTCTGGTAACACTTGAAATCAGTCCTTTCAACGGACCTTCATCAATAATTGAACCATAGGCTGTACCAGTTTCTTCACCATTATATTGGCCAGTCCAAGAAACAACATGGAAATTATGTCCGTCTCTAGGGTCGTTAGCATTGTCTCCTGCTGAAACGGTCAAGAATAAGCCCTCTTGACCCGCTAATCTCAATTCATCACCGGTAATCATCGGTATGGGCATAAGCCCCGTTTCCCTACTGACAGTAAGATTACCAAGTGCCTCATCTACTTCTGGAGCTTCTGCTTCTTGTTGAATTGGGCTTCGCTCAGGGTACTCTTCACCACTGGATGAGTCAGCGCCAGTCTCTTCCCAAACAAAACGGACTGTGCGATTATCCCAATCTGAATAGATAACCTGGTAATCCCATGTTTGATTATGAGTAGCACCGATGCCAGCACCGTCAAAGAAATTACCACCATTTACCCCAGTTAAATTAAACCAGGATTCTTCATGAATAACATTCACCGGGAACTCAGTACCCGTTGCATTTGCTTGGTTTCCAGTTAACTCAATACCCCTTACAATACCAAATGTTCCTTGTACATCCCCGGTAATATCACCGTCAATGTGGATATCATCGGTGATGGTTATCCCTTGTTCTGTTAGAGTATGAAAGTCATATATCGTGCCATTAATCATGACTGAGGACTCATTATCGCTTTCTGCAAAACCAAAAGTACCAGAACCAACTAATTCTTCAACTTGATAGGTTCTAACTCCATCAACCCATTGTTCTGCCGAACTAAGTGTTTCTATGTCGATATCTAAGCGGGAACCCTCATCGATTATCACCATTTGAGCGATTGCTTCAAATCTTTGATCATATAACTTACGGACCCCGTTTTCATCCCAAGTTTCAAGATAAAATACCCCTATTTCCCCATCGATATTAGTCGACGATTCCTCACCTTCATCAGATGAGATATTTAATTCTCCATTAGCGTCAATTTTTAATCGCTCTGAAACAATATCATTAATCAAAGAACGATTTAATTCTGCATTAACAACATCGACAAGAATCGTAGTAGTAACATTATCTTCGTTCGTAATGGAGAGCAGTTGCCCGCTGCCAATCGCTTCAAAAATTTGCGCGTTCAAAATGCCGCTTTCAATCGTCTCATTTTTCCATATTGAATTCAACACCAATGAAAGATTGGTACTATCATTGCCTGTTGATTCTAAAAATGAGATATTACCTTCTCCTAATTCCCAAGAATTTACTATATCCCCCGTACGTTCTTGCCAACCTTGCCCAGCAAAATCAAGATAAAATCCCTGTTCACCCTCTTCATTAGTGTAAGATTGGTCAAGCATCCATGTTGTCTCCAACATTATTTCGTGGTCGTCCATCGGTTGATTCCAAGTGCCAACCTCAAACTGTCTTGTTGTAATCAACGGTTCGACAAGTTCTTGGCCATCATAACTGGTAATTGACACAGAGATTGAAATCTCATCCGACCATTCTAGCGAGGTATTAAGTTGCAAGTCTAAAATTCTAGCATTATTGATTAAATCCCATGATTGAAAAGTTTCGACATCTAGCGAAACTCCTTGCCTTTCATGTATCACCATTAAATCAACTTGGTATGATTTATCGTCGGCAAAGGTGATACGATAAGAATTAACATTCTCGCCGAATTGATCTGGTAGCCATCTAGTATTAATTTCCGGCTGACTAGGTGAATTATCAGCAGTCACGATAGGCATTAACATACATGATAGCAACATGAAAAAAACTGCCCACATGCCTCTACTCTTTTTTGCCATGCAATAAATTAAAGACTGCTCCCTTTCAATACTTGTGGGTCAATGTTCCTACTACATTGAAAAATAAACCTTTTTTGAATACCTAAATCATAACCCTGAATAAGATGATTTCATAGTCATCTAGTGCGCATGGTTGATGAAGGATTGATTCGTCCGATAAATGCAGGAGAGGTTAATTTGACCCTAATCAACGTAACATTGCCCGATGGAACTGTCAATGAATATGCTGCTGGAATCACCTGCTTGGAAGTAATAACTGATGCAATTGGCAGAAAAAACGGTTGCGTTGCCGCCCTTGTCGATGGCAAGGAAAGAGACATGTCCTTCGCGATTGAAGAATCTTGTTCAGTCGAGGGTATAAAAGCTGAATCTGATGCTGGCATGTATATATTGAAGCACAGCACTGCTCACCTACTAGCACAAGCTGTTGTGGAACTATATCCCAATGCAAAACCAACTATTGGGCCACCTGTTGATAGGGGATTTTACTATGATTTTGCTATGGAGCCAATTACTGAGAGTGACTTGAAGCCGATTCAGAAAAAAATGCAAGAGTTAGCGAGAAGAAATCTAACCATTGAAAGAATTGAATTAAGTGATAAAGAATTACAAGAGCACTTTCAAGACAATCCATACAAACTTGAAATTATCAATGACAAGATTGGTGAAGGACTTGGTTCAACAATCTACCAACAAGGTGACTGGTACGACCTTTGCCTAGGACCGCACGTACCCAATACTGCAAAGTTGATGTTTTGTAAACTAACTAGTGTTTCTTCTGCCTATTGGCGTGGGGACCAAGAACGTGAACAATTGGTCAGAATTTATGGGATCGTTGAGCCAACAAAAGATGCCCTCAAAGAAACTGTACGTAAAATGGAAGAAGCCAAGAAACGGGATCATCGTAAGTTAGGCCGAGATTTGCAATTATTCCACATCGATGAAGAAGTTGGCCAAGGGCTGATACTTTGGACTCCGCGTGGGGCAATAATTAGGCAAGAATTACAGAATTTTATTGGCGCCCATCTCCAACGCCAAGGATACTCTCAAGTATTTACTCCCCACATTGGTAAATTAGATCTATATCGCACCTCAGGGCACTTCCCATATTATCAAGATTCTCAATACCCACCTCTTGTCGAGAAAGACCTAATGAAGAAATTATCAGATGAAGGTTGCTCATGTTCAGAATTATCTAATCTAATGAAATCTGGAGAAATCGATGGTTACATGCTTAAACCAATGAATTGCCCTCACCATGTCAAAATATATTCATCTCAAGCACGCTCATATCGAGACCTGCCACTTCGTTTAGCTGAATTTGGCACTGTTTACCGGTGGGAGCAGTCTGGTGAAATATCTGGAATGACAAGAGTTCGTGGATTTACTCAAGATGATGCACACTTATTCGTTACCGAAGATCAGATTGCGCAAGAAGTTCTTGGCTGTATTGAGTTAGTGCAAATTATTTTTGACATACTGGGCATGAGTGATTACCGCGTAAGAGTTGGACTTAGAGATCCTGATTCCACCAAATATGTAGGTGATCCAAAGCGATGGGATAAAGCTGAGGACGCTTGTCGTAACGCAGCTAAATCACTAGGTGTCGAGTGGTCAGAAGAAGAAGGTGAAGCAGCATTTTACGGACCAAAAATTGACTTTGTAGTCAAGGATGTAATCGGCAGAGAGTGGCAACTTGGAACAGTACAAGTCGACTATAACCTACCAGAACGGTTTGAGTTGAATTACAAGGGTTCTGACGGGCAACTACATCGGCCAGTTATGATACATCGTGCACCATTTGGCTCTATGGAACGATTTTGTGGAGTGCTGATTGAACATTTTGCCGGCCGGTTCCCAACTTGGCTATCCCCTACCCAATGCCACATTCTAACTATTTCAGAAAAGCATACACAATATGCCCAAACTGTGGCTGATGCGCTCAAGGAGCATGGCGTGAGGGTGGAAATTGATGACGGGGACGACACAATTGGTAAGAAAATTCGTACTCATAGAAAACTACATCCCGCCTACATGGTAATTTTAGGGGATGGTGAAGCTGAAAATAATACTGTCAGCCTTAGAGCGAGAAGTGGTGAACAAATTGCTGATTTAGCACTAGATGATTTTATCACTAATTTGTGTGAGGAAATTTCTCAAAAAACCACTCAACCAAGTTTAGTTTAGCCAAGGAGGGTAAATTATTTCAGCACCACCAATAATTGATGAATTCAGTTTGGTGGCTTTGATTCCATTTTTCTTTGCCGCAACTACTGCTTACTTATTTTGGAATAGTGTTGTTCCAAGACAACTACGTGGACTACAGGTTGCATTCCAAACTGGTGATAAGAGATATGAAGTTCACAATGTGACAAAATCAGTTGATGATGCAAGGAATCTACTACAGAGCAAAGGCATGAGATTTGGTGTGACCACCTATCTTTTTGCGCTAACTGGGGTGCTGATTTTAGTCTTTGAATTCTTAATGACCAAATATGAGTTCTCTAATGGCTATCATGCTCCATCAATAATAATCGCATTATTATTTATCGCCATTCCTGCAATAATTTCCAGTGGTTCATCACTTGGTGCACAAGTCGTTAAACCGCTTGGTGACGGAAAAGCAACACTACAAAATTCTGATATTTGGCGAAATTATTCATACGTTGTTCTGACAATAGCATGGATGATATTTGTTGCGATAATTGCAGTACTTTTGAGTTCACAAAACATAGCATCTCCTAGAGTTTTCAGTATCTGTGCTTTTGTTGCTTTTTCTCCAGCAATTCTGGCTTATGGAAGAGTTCTTGGTTCTTCCTGGCAAGCCCTAAAGCAATCATCGCAAAAAATTGCTCAAGGACAAGCCTCACCATTTCACAACCACCAACCAAATGCAAAACAGCAAGCAATCGCTCAAATTGTCAATAT
>DUJK01000175.1:4132-4486 GCA_013329925.1 Candidatus Poseidoniaceae archaeon | reverse complement strand
TTCAATTAACTTCAAATTATCCAACGTAAAATTATCATTGTTTAGGATTATTGTTGCTGTTCCATCTAAGTTATTAGTTACGTTAAAAGATGGCAGTAAAAAGTTACCAAACGACCAAGAACCTGCCATAGAAGTGTTATCGTAAACTCGATAACGATAATGAATTTTATTTCCGACTGTCAGAGAATCAGAACTTGGAATCGTAAATTCACCGATATTTCCATTAGTAGTAAATTGATTGTCCATTGATGAAAAATGCCAGTCCCCGTCAAGGTGATTTCTAAAGTCATCTGCTAGTGAAAACTGGAATTCTAAGTCTGTACCGACCATTGAATTGTACGAGAATGTCGGTGT
>DUJK01000175.1:0-3736 GCA_013329925.1 Candidatus Poseidoniaceae archaeon | reverse complement strand
AGACTAGTTCCAGACATGACCTCTAATTCCAGGATTGGATTGAAAGATTGTGTTTGATTCCCTTCACCAGCGCATCGGTAATGTCCACCCATTCCCGATAATAAGAAATCAAAATTTGACTGGGCATTAATTATGTCATTTTGTACAATGTTGGTAACGTTAAACGTCACTTCATACACATTAGTACCGATTAAAGACATGTCAGCCTTAACTTCCCAGTGTGTTCTATCCAAGAGACTTTTAGCACCCGGAAGTGACCATGCAATGTTATTGTCAATATTATTCCATGTGACCTCATCATCAGTATATGATGATTTTATCCCGGCAGCAAACAACACGGGAGTATAACCAGTATTTCCAAACCAATTTTCACAAGTAATTGTCAAACTCGCATGAATAACTGAATCATTATTTTGTAAGTTGTTAGAGAATTTCAAAATGCTTCGATTCTCTTGTGCTTGATTATTACCAATATATATGTGATTACTATTCTCGAAATTTATATTTGGATCGAGTTCTGAAATATAAGTATCCATCAATTGAGAAGGTTGTTGTGTTGAAATTGTATTAGATATTTCCCGATCTTCAAATTCAATCTTTGAATCTCCATCATAGATTAGTAGTTCTGCAAAAATGAACATAAAAACAAGCAAAATCGCGGTCACGGCTCGATGTTTTTCGGTCGCGTAAAGCATGGGACTCATCTATGACAAATCGTCACCTTTTACTGTCTTTTCGCTTGGATGGGTTGAATAAGCCAAAAATTAGTGAAATTAAAATGGATTTTGCCACAAAACGGAATAAAAATGTTGAAGGGCGTTCGGCAACTTCATCAACATATGAGCGAACTGTGGGTTGAGAAACATAGACCACGTTCAGTCAGCGAAATTAGAGGCCAACCTGCTGTAGTTCAAAGACTGGCCATTTATGCTGAGCAAAAACAATTTCCCCACTTACTTTTTGCTGGCCCTCCCGGAACCGGTAAAACGACTGCTGCGATGGCATTGACCAAAGATGTATTTGGCGAAAAGTACCGCGAAAATTTGCTTGAAATGAACGCAAGTGATGAACGGAAGTTAGAGAGTATAAGAACCAAGGTAAAGCAATTTGCCAGAACTAGCCCATATGGTGGTGCAGCATTCAAAATTATTTTTCTTGACGAAGCAGATGCCTTGACTAATGACGCACAAGGAGCACTAAGACGAATCATGGAGCAGTATGCTGAAACATGTAGATTCATTCTCTCTTGTAATTATTCTTCCAAAATCATCGAGCCCATTCAGTCAAGGTGTGCAGTATTTAGATTTAGACCGTTAGCAGATTCAGATGTCAGTCAACAAGTACATCATGTCGCGAAAATTGAAAAAATTACCCTTGATGATGCTGCTGCCGAAGCACTTACCAGAATTTCCCAAGGCGATTTACGAAAGGCCCTAACTGCTCTACAAGTATCAGCCGCCCTTAATACAACAGTAACTAGAGAGTTAATCTATGAAACATCAGCAACTGCACCACCAGAAAGTCTCCATCAATACCTCATGGCATGCCGTGATGATGGTTTTCATTCGGCCCGCAGGAGACTGCGTGAGGTACTAGACAAATACGGCCTAGCAGGAACTGACTTTGTCAATCAACTACACCGAGAATTGTATTCAGCTGACTTCCTCAGCGAAGAATCAAAACTTGATCTTACTGAATGGATGGCAGAGGTGGATTATCGTTTAGTTGAAGGTGGCGGTGAGCAAATACAATTAGATGCACTGACTGCTAGATTAGTAACTCATCTGAGCCCAAAATAACGTTCACTTTCACTTTAATTTTAGGCGTTACCAACACAGACTACTATTGAAGTCGTTTGAGATAGAATGATGGGAATTGAAACTGTACTAAACATTCTGTGCTGGACGCCTCTTGCTAAGCCTATAAGAGCAATTAGGTTAATCAAGATAAATCGAATTGCTAGAGAAAATTATGTCCGCAAAAAAATTGACCGATTGCTAAATAAAATCATGACTCAACACGGCGACTTACTATTCTGAGTCGGATAGTTCCACCGCTTCTACAACTATTAACTTCCATTCGTAGATTCGTTCATTTTTCCAAGGGTCTCCGTCTTCAGTTATAGTCACCACAATATCATGAGTGCCTACCGCCAAATCACTACCTATATTCACTGCAAATGGTTGATCCTTAGGGTGTGGCACCAGATTAGGTGCTGAAGAGTTGTCTGTTTTGGTCCCATTGGTAATCCGGTCAGAATTATTAGCCCAAAATTCAGCATCACTTGCCAACTCTTGAGTTACAGATTGGTGAGTAAGTTCTACTGTCACTTCTGCACCGTCTGAATTAACATTGTCAGCCAGGGCAAATAACAACCATATATCCCCTTCAAGTCTACCATCATTACTAACAATCCATTCAATTTCACCATCCTTGCTAGAGTCTTCATTGAACATCAAAACTTCACCATCATCACTCGCAATTGCCCAATGACTCGCTAATTTGGGCGCCACGATATCACCCATTGGAGGATTGACTAGTAAAAATGACATTGCCAAGAAAGTAAAGGTATGGAGGAAACCTGCTTTGAACCACGTTCCTTTACCGTAAAATTCTTGGAAATCCTTTGGCATGACCATTCGGTGAATTTGTGGTATCAAGATTATTGCGCTTAGTGGCATTAAGTACAGAATATCTGATTTTTCTGGAGTGGTATTTGGCATCAAAACATAGCGCATCATCACTGAAACAGTTACTGAAAATGCGATAACTAACCACATAGAAGCGGTGTCTGCTTTTTCTTTGCTGACGTGTTTTACTGGGTCGAATGGCTCTAAGCCAAGACTTGCACCACTTCTTCTAACCTTTCTTTCCTCACTCGCAGCGCCAGAGCGCTGTCTGCGTTCAGCAGAAGCGGCAGCCATCGCAGTTTGGAGGTCGACCATGGTCACTCGGAAGACTGAGAGTGCATGAATGCTACGGCTGAAAAATTAGTTAAATATGGAATAATTTTGAGTTGCTATGAGCCGCATTATTCAAAGAGTCCAGCCGTCACGACAGCCCAAGCCGGGGTGGCGCAGTTGGTAGCGCGTCGGACTCATAGGGCAGCCTACAAGGCATTCGTATGACGTGCAACCCTTGCGGTGTCTGAGACATCCGAAGGTCGCGGGTTCAAGCCCCGCTCCCGGCACCAAGAATACTAGTCAGCATCGCTTGGTGCGGTAGCTGGTTGATTTGCTGAAATCTATTCTTCACACATCTTGGATGTTCTCACCCTCCACCCTTTGAATTACAATAATTACCGAAATGATTTTGTTGTGTATTCTCGTAATGATACTGTGAAGATCTACGAACGTGCTATGATATCTGTTTTGACTGGTGTTTCAATCGGTGCATTTTTGGGTTGCTTTTACGGGTGGTGGCAGTTATCTTTTAATGCAGATTATCTTTTGGATTTAGTGGATTCTACAGATGAGTTAGATTTCTTCACTAGTAAAGCTTGGATGATGGGTATATCAATTGCTGGATTTGTAACGGTGTTTACCTATTACTCTGGTTGGGTATTAGAAAAAATCAATGAACCAAGCGGAGTGAAATCCATCATAATTAATAGCGAAGAAGATATTGAAGAAAAACGTTAATCTTCTAAAATATGTCTAGAGTGGGGAAGTGTACTCAACCCCCTTCTGCGGCACTATCATGTAAACACCCTCGCGGACTGATTAAATCCTGAGTT
>DUJK01000177.1 GCA_013329925.1 Candidatus Poseidoniaceae archaeon | reverse complement strand
TGCAATGGAAATAGAATTACAAAACCAAGGAGGTAAAATTTTCCAAAACACTGCACCGCGTCAAACTGTTTGGGAATCACACAATGATGAGGTACATGAAGTGCCAGATGGCTTTTTTATTACCGCCAGTAGCCCATCGTGTAAGGTACAAGGCATGGAAAATGAAGCCGGGGATCGGTTTGGATTACAATTTCATCCGGAGGTCAATGATTCCGAATTTGGTAAGGAAATGTTCGAAAATTTTGTTGAAATATGCCGAATTTCTCGAGATTCGAAGGTTTAAATTAAAACACGAATATAAAAGTTGAGCAACTAAGTCAAGCCCATGACAGAATCCTACCTAGTGGTCGGTGGCAGCAGCGATATTGCCCAATTATTAGTCTCACAACTACTTGAACAAGGCAAACAGGTTACTGTTTTAGCACGCGATAGTTCTAGAGTTGAACATTTGTCAGACAGTGGTGTAAGCGTAATTATTGGCGATGCTCTGGATTCTACTGTTCTCCAATCGGCAATTGAAACTGCCAAAGAAAACGGCAATGGAAGTATTGCTGGAGCGGCTCACTTGGTTGGCTCAATTCTAGTAAAGCCACCCCATGCACTCAAGTTGAACGATTTCGAGGAAGTTATTCGCACAAACTTAACCAGTGCCTTTTTGTCATTATCTCTGATATGCAAGGCAATGCTGCGTTCCGGCGGCGGACGATTGGTTTTCACCTCCAGCGTTGCAGGAAGTTTGGGATTAGTTAATCATGAAGCAATTGCAGCAGCAAAAGGCGGAATTGAGTCAATGGTTAGGTCAGCAGCGGCGACATATGCCCAACGCAATATTAGAGTTAATGCAGTTGCACCGGGGCTGACCGAAACTAGACTTGGTAGTACATTCTTGAGGTCTGATGCGATTCGAGAAGCAGCGGTATCTATGATTCCAATGAAACGAATCAACCAGCCAGAAGAAGTTGCCACCTCTATGCGATGGCTATTGACCGAAGCACCAGACAACTTTACCGGACAAGTGCTTAATTTAGACGGAGGTATGGCAAATGTCAGAAACTGAGGAACTAAATTGGCACGACGCAACAAAAGTGTCAAAGTTGAAAAATGGCAAAAAGAAAATGTTAACAGTCAAAGGTAAAATGATTTTGTTAGGCATGCATGATGGCGCTTATTTTGCTACTGAAGCATTGTGCAGGCACATGAGATGGCCACTTTCCTGGGGCGGCAAAGTGAAAGATGATTGTATCCGATGTCCTTTGCACCAAACCACACACAAGCTTAGCGACGGCGAGTTAGTAGAGTGGTCACCATTCCCGCTATTCCCTCCTTATGGTAGGTTACTCGGTAAAATGTCTCGGAAAAAAGATCTCAAAGTTTACAACACAAGAGTACTAGACTCCAAAATACAGGTCCAATTTTAATCAAACCTTGAGGTTGGCTTGTCTGGCTAGCATAACAATCTTCATGCTATGTTCTAGCATTGCGGCATTTGCCCAAGCTTGATCCAAATCTGCACCGACTGCATAAGAGCCCTTACCTCTAACTACCACACAACGCATACCGCCTTGTTGCAGTGCCTCAGCAACTTGTCTAAGGAATTCTTCAGGATTTTCAGGGTCAGGATCGACAATGATAATTTTACCAATATGTTCTTTGCCAATCTCGTCTATTGGCTGCATTAGAACTAGATCTCTCTCACAACTTACCGCTGTTGTGTAAGGTCCATGTGCATGAATTACCGCTGCAGGGCCGCCGGTTACCAAACTAGCAGACGCCAGTAACACTTCGAGAACTCGCCAATCTTCGGGAGCACCTCTAGGGGATTTGCCACCTAATTTACCAGCACAAATGTCTTTTTCATTCATCCTAGGCAACATTGCGCTGTGTTTTGTTGAAATTAAGACTTCAGGACTTTCTGGATGTAGCATTGCAATAGCGCCCATGGAAGCCCTCACTAGTTCGTCACGATCTAATTGCCGAGCCATTCTTGCTATATCTGCAACAGTGTGTGCGGCAATTACTACATCTTCTTCGACAATCGGCGGCATAGGTGGATTTTCTAATTCTTCAATAACTTCAGCCGCTCCAACCATCGAGCTTCTAAGACGCTCTACTTCAGCAGCAAGTCTAGCAATTTCAGCCTCTTTTAGTAGGATGTCTTCCTCACCATCAAGATTAGAATTTTCTTCTAGGATCATCGGTTCTTCAATAGGAGTTTCATCTGATTCACCCTCCGTCTCCACATCATCTGCTTGTTCAATGGGTGCTTCATCAGGCTTGATTTCTTCAACGGTTTCGGATTGCTTAACATCATTAGGCAGTTCATCAGGAACAGACTCTTCAGAATCGTCTTTTTCCTCGGGTTTTTGTTTAGACTCTTGTACATCAGTGTCTTCAGCCACGGTTTCACCATCAGATGGGCTGGATGTAGTTTCCTCGTCCTTATCACTTGGCGGCCCTGCTGGTGGTTTTGAAGGAGGTCCTTTGCTCGGTGGCCCGCTAGGCACATCACTTGGTGGCCCTACTGGCGGTTTTGAAGGAGGTCCTTTACTCGGTGGGCCGCTAGGAACATTACTTGGTGGCCCTGCCGGTGGTTTTGAAGGAGGTCCTTTGCTTGGAGGGCCAGATGGAGGCCCCTTGCTTGGAGGGCCTGATGGGGGTCCCGAAGGGGGCCCCGCGGGAGGACTTGATGGCGATTCGACGGCTAGAACATCATCTGGATTTTCTGATTCAGCAGGAAGATCAGCTATTTCAGCCCCGGAATCGTTACTTTCTTGTTCTGAATCATTTGTATCGATACTTTCACTGATTTCGTCACCCTCGCCGTCAGTTTCATGCAAAACAGGCGCTTCAAATTCAGCAGTAATCTCTTCAGTAGTTGATTGTTCAAGGCCGCCTAAGTCACCAAAAGCATCACCCAGCATGCCTTCTACTTTAGCAAGTTCAGATTGTTCTCGAGCCATTTCAGCCGAGGTTTTTTTCTTCGCCATCTAGGTGCTCCCCGTTCAACCCACATGGCGCGGCTTAAATAGCGGTTGCGCTCCGGATGCTATGAACACGCCCGCTTGGTGTAGAGGTTATCATGCAGGATTGTCATTCCTGCGACCCGGGTTCAATTCCCGGAGTGGGCGCCAAACCTCCCAAAATGCTGATTTTTTAACACCCAGTTTTCTAATCTCGCGACAAACAGGTTAAGAAAGGAAGACTATTGGGGTGGCTTGAGTTGAGTACCATGGTTGAACTAGTTGACTACAAATGTGCAGTATGTGGCAGTATCGAATCTTTTCACAGAGAGCGCAATGGAATTAGTTGCAAAGCGTGTGGTTCAAGGATTTTCATGAAGCTTCGTAGAACCGGTACTAAGAAACTAATAGCCGAGTGAAGACAACGCGGATAATTGAATAACCGCCGTCCAATAAATTGTTTCATGACGTCGTGGTTAGAGTCAAAGGCCCCGACTAAGTTTTCTGATTTACTGCTAACTGCAAATATCATAGACACACTGGAAACTGCTTCAACAGGAACCAACCCCCCTCACCTACTTCTTTCAGGACCTAGTGGTGTTGGAAAAACCGCGGTAATGCGCTTAGTGGCTAGACAGTTATTAGGCCCAGGTTGGAAGGCGACAACACATATTCTCAACGCGAAAGATCTCTCAAGAATGCCTGGTGCAATGAAGAAGTTTGAGGAGTTTCTAAGGCCAAGCGGTTCAAGTAACACATTGGCAGGTTTAACAAGCTTAGACATCTTCACAGAATCACTAGTTGATGTGCCAAACGATCCGGGACCTCCATGTGGCAGGGAGACGTTTAACGCCAAAAGGGATGGCAAAATTCAATTATCGAGAATCATAGTGATTGAAGATGCAGATTACCTGGGTAATTTACGCCAAGCATATTTACGAAGGATGATGGAGCAAAGCAGCTTAACTTCGCGTTTTATTTTCACCACAAAAACCCCTTCAAGATTAATTGAGGCCTTACGAAGCCGTACTCAACACATCCGTTTTTCTAGATATTCGTCCAAACAGATTGAGGCCAAATTACAGGACTTTGTTGAACAGGAAAATTTGCAGTGTGCTAGAGGAGTTGTAGGCGACATATCGCATGTCAGCAACGGTAATTTGCGCAAAGCGGTATTCATTCTTGAATTGATGGGGAAGAGAGATTTGTTAGGCAATCGCCATAATCTGCAAGAATTGGTTGCCTCTACCAAGATTAGAGAAATTCAACTTATGCTTGAAGAGGCAATGCGAGGTAAAGTCCATGATTGGCGCTGGGAAAAGACCAATGGAAGAAATGTTAGAACCCTGAAAGGTGCGATGGGGTTACTTGATCAAATCATGGATAAGCAAAATCTAGAAGCTGAGGATATAGTCAAACACTTACACATATTACTTACCGAAGGACGTATGAATGTCGGTGAAAACTTACTGTCAGAAATTATGATTAGTCTGGCCAAATGTGAGGTTTCCGTATTCAAGACTGCACAACCAAGAGTTGTATTGGAACGGTTTTTGTTAGACGTTGCTCAGATATCTCAGTTAGCAAATTAATAGCAATACTCATGATGAGAATGCAACTGGAAAGGTTGGGCGCGTAGCACAGCTGGATAATGCGTCGGCCTCCTAAGCCGAAGATCGCGGGTTCGAATCCTGCCGCGCCCGCTCAAACAGGCTCAAGAATCGGACAATATGGGCAATTAGTAAAATGTAAGCATGTACAGGACACGGTAGGATGGCCAAGAAACAACCCAAGGATTCCGAGGCCGCTCTAGAGTTGCCTGACCCATATGGCCATGGCTTTGAAAGAATCGAGAATCCTTTAGAGAAGACTAGAGTTCAGTGGGCGCAATTAGAAAATCGGCGCAAATTAGTGGGCAACATTGCTCGCAACCGGTTTTTGATATATTGGCGTTCAATTGTTGGCTTATTGTTGTCTTTTATTGCAATGCTAGGTGTGTTTTTCCCTTCTCAAATCTCTGACATGAATTGGTTCGTTATACTATTACCAATTCCCGTATTACTTGCTATACTACCCAATATTATTGCTGTTGAATCTGCTTGGCACGCAATGCAAGCCCGACTTTCACTGCGCGAACAAGGCGGTTTTTCAGATGGAAACCGGCATACCTTACGAGTTCAGCCTGGAATTGATCGTATTATCGATGGCCTAAGAGACCATCGAAGATATAATTTGATTAGCACTGTATTAATCGGTGTATCCTTCTCAATGATAGTACTCGCTACGGCAACTAAATCCGGTTCTGTGGCATGGAATTTGGCATTGATGGTTTCAATAATTACCGGTTTTGTCTATACTTTACATGCTCAATATACTAATCTAAACATAAGACAACTTGGTGATAGATTTCCTAATTTGGTATTACACGCACCCACTCATCACCAAACGCAATTAGGCAGCATTCTAAGCGATTTAGTATCTTCACATTTGGATCCAGATCTACAACTTGACTGGGCGGAATGGAAAAAGAAATTTCATGCAGTACTAATGCCAGGATACGATAAACGTCAAGCACTAGAAAGATTGCTATATCTGCTATACCTCCATGACTTAGGCGAATTATCAACAGAAGAAACATCAAAAGAGTTTTCGACATTTATTACCAAAGGTAAACTGGAGGCAATTTTGTATGATTCGGACAAAGATTTCAATTGGCGTACTATTCAAAGATTAATCTCTCATGCTAAAGCATGGCAACCAAGTGCGTTTAACCTGTTAGATCGTCTGCAAATCGATCTGTTAAGCGGCAGGCCCGAAATCTCTCGGGCCAAATGGCGAATGGACGTGGCGCTTGACGATGTTTGCGTAGAAGGGGCAACAAATCTGTTTATTGTTTTGAATAACCAAACCTTCGAAAAGCGTAATGTTAGAGTCGAGGTTTTAGTACCAAACGGCGAACCCCTATCTCGAACTCATCGGTTTGAATTAGAGGCCTGCCCTCCACCTAGAAATGCGTTGAAATTATCTGCGCCAAAAGATGAGGACAGCCTTGATTGGCTACCAAGATATCTTCACAAGGGGGTTGTTCTGTGGATGAATGTTGCGTGGAACCGTGATTTTTTTGGTGAGACTAATCTTCAAGTTGTCCTAAGAGATGACGAAGGAGTAGTTCTAGAATCTAAAATTCTGACAACGAAGGTTAGTAGATCATCCTCAGGGGTTGTAAGAAAGCGTATGTTAAGGTTAGAAAAAGCTAGAAAAATTGGAGAAATGGACTTACCGACTTTTACCTGACCCAAGTGACTTTTTCTGGGCTTCATGCGGTTTGCTTATTTCCCAGTCGCTCCTCGCATAGTTCACTGGGTGATGAACTATGGAAGCATGGGATATTATTGTAATCGGTGATGGTCCCGCAGCATTGCGTTCTGCGGCTCAATCTGCCAAACATGGGGCGAAAACTCTACTAATTTCTTCTTCTGCTTTGGGCGGCGGAGATAATTCCGCCTTGGATGGCCTTGCCGCACCAATTCAGGAAATGAATAACCGGGGTCACCGCGAGGATACTATCAAGTCAGGATACTTTCTATGTGACCAAGATATTGTTGCCAGCAAGACAAGTAGCGCAATAGATGAAATGAACCATCTAGAAAAATCGGGTGTTGTCTTCAGTAGAGATTCTAAAGGCCTTCCTTCAACTCACAAAGGAATAGGGCATAATAGCCCTAGGCTAGTAGATGCAGGCGACGCATCGATTCGAGACATACAACAAGTTTTGGAAGAACAATGCATGAAACATGGCGTAGTAAGGCGCAGCGATCAATTACCAGTAATGCTGGTAGAAACTAATCAAAAAGTCGATGGCATAGTAACTCTAGACATGATAAATGGTCAATTTGTGGCTATTCAAACCAAGGCATTAATTATCGCCGATGGTGGCTTTGAAGGGCTTTTCCAAGGAACTAGCATTGGTTTTGGCATGGATTTGGCTTTACAGGCTGGTATGCCCCTTAGAGGGATGGAGTTTATTGCTAAAACTCCGCTAGGCGTGGCAAACTCAAAATTAACCATCTCCTCATCAATTCTTGGTTATGGGGCAAGTCTCTGCAATGCTTCTGGCGACGCTCTTTCTGCAGATACAATGACCGATCTTTGCGAGGTTGTTTTGGAATCCGGTCCTGCGGTACTAGATGGCCGTGACATGGGTGACAACAAAACATGGTGGAGTTCAGTATTTAGAACAGTAAAAAGCGCGACTGGCGTAGACATGAATAAATTCACCATAGGACTTGAAAATAGAGTCAATCAAACAATTGGCGGCATCCCAACAGATGAGCACGGTAGAGCCGTTGTTGGAAGTTGGGCAAGATGGTTCACTGGATTGTATGCCGCAGGCGACTCAGCATGTTCTGGCCTAAATGGGGCTGGAACTTTGCCAGGAAATAGGCTGCTAGATAGTTTATCAGGGGGAAATAATGCCGGAACTCATGCTGCCCAGTGGGTCAAAACTCAATCATTTGCTAACACCGAAAACATAGTCAATATGTTACAAAGTTGTGTTGATAATCACCACATCACCGGCGATCAAGAGTCAGCAGAAACAGTAAGAAGAATAGGTTCAATCAATTCAAAACTGCTTGACATTGCTACTAAATTTACTTCAGGACCTAATAGCGCAGAAGAATTATCTAATTATCTAGCCGAATTGTCAACTGCTGCTGAAGTGGCACAGACCATCCATCTAGACCAAACATCGCTTGTTGCAAATACGAATTTGGTTGCTAAATATCGAATGCAAGCAGGAATTCGATTACTCACTTGTTCAATCCGTTCTTCTCTTGCTAGAAACGAGTCACGCGGAGTGCACAAGCGAGCTGATTTCAAAGATGAGAACCCAGAGTTAATTCATCATATTACTGTAGATAATGAAGGCAATGTTGGTACCCTTGCCTTAAGAAAGGGTCAGAAGGATAATTGGGTACTAGCTCCTCAGTGAAAAACAAAAACTGAGTTGTTCTAGCATAGGCATGACCGAACAAACCATTTTCGAAAAAATTCTGTCGGGAGAAATCCCGTCTCACGAGGTTGGTCGTGGTACTAATTGGTATGCGTTTCTAGATATTTTCCCCCGCCGTGAAGGTCACACACTAGTAATTCCTCACGAAGCAGTAAGCCATCTTTCTCAACTTAGTGATGAACAGATAGCAGGATTATTTTCTGGAGTAAAAGAGGTACAAGAAAAATTAGGCAAGGTGTTTTCCACCCAAGACTTCACTATTTGCCTACACGACGGGCCACTTGCGGGCCAAGAAGTACCTCATGTACATGTACACGTGATTCCTAGGACCAGTGGTGATGGCGGTTTGACTCTAATGTCTATGTGGCCAAAAACCCGAGCTGTTAGCGAGGCGAATCACGCCAATCTAGCCAACCTAGCCAAACAAATTGTGGAGATGATGTAATGAGACACCCAGATCCTGAAGAAATGAATGATGGAGTTTTAGACCATCGCGGCGAAACCCTACCCTATCTTTCAAAATCTGCTAAAAATATGAAGATGGATAAATTACTAACTACGCCAATGCCATCTTTTGTGGGGGAAACCCCAGGTTCTTATTTTTGGACTAAACTAATTTATTGGATTTGTAACAGAATAAGTAAGGTTCAATTTCGTTCACTTGAAGCATCAGGTATAGAAAATATACCAACAGACCGGGGCTCATTGTGCTGTGCTTGGCACACAAATGGAGTGCTTGATGCTTTACAAATAACCCTTAATCATCCAAGATATTTTGTTTTAGGTGCCCGTCATGACTTAGTGACTCGGCCAATGCTTGGTTGGTGGACCAGAAGAATGGCAGTACAACCTGTAGTCCGGAAAGCGGAACTGCTTCGAGGAGGTTGTACTGAGGAAGAGGCAAATTTCCTCAACGGGCGCTCGCTAATGACTCTAGCGTCTGGAATTGCTCATGGTTACGGTTGCGTATTATTTCCTGAAGGGACAAGTCATAATGACTCCTACATGCTTAGATTTCGCACTGGACCAATGCGGACTGTACTTGCTGCAGGGGCTTTGGCTGCAACCTCAAACAAACCATTGCCGGTATTGATTCCATTAGGTCTGCATTTTAGGCAAAAAGAACACTTTAGGACCGATGTTTGGGTTGAGTACGGTAAGCCAATACAAGTTGAGAGCGACGACATTCCAAACAATTTGATAGAGGCAGTTGGCGATGGTAC